>JBIJBZ010000096.1:0-12827 GCA_044344945.1 Bdellovibrionota bacterium
GAACCACCATGGGGGGCCGAGCTGGAGCGGGCAGGGGATGCCCGCGCCAGCGTGTTGGAAGGGGGCCATCGATATCAGAGCTGGTTCCCAGTCGCTTGAGTTAATCGGAAATACGATCACCTTCGGCGCGCGTCCATGCTGCGTGAGGTGATCAAGGAAACGTTGGAATGCTACGTTATCGAGGCGACACCCTTGAGCATCTCCGCCGGCATCAAAACCGTAGCGCTCTCGTATACGTGAGTTGGTGTCGCGCGCGGGGCCCTGGTGGAGATAGATCGTCCACCCAAATGTACTCGCCATCACGCACAGCTCTCGTAGCATGAAGCTCTTCCACTGTGCGGATTGCAGCGGCGAAAGGGGCTTCTCGCCAAGTAGCAGCGAAAAGATCGTCTCTCGTTCAGTAGGTGCTACCTCGCTGGCATAGAAGTTATCAAACCCGATATCCATCGATCGGCATGAGTTGGCCGCAAATACCTCCATTCGGGCGTGGAGCGCTGTAAGTAAGTCTGCCGTAGTAGAGATTGACCGTCCTAAAATCTTCTCAAGTCCGTCAACAAACGAGCGTACGGTAGCGCGTGGTGACAGAAGTGCTCCATCGGGGCGAAACGTTGGCAACAGGAGAGGGAGCGCTTGCGAGGTGTTGTGTTCGCGGTGGATTGAAAGATCTGCTGTGGGGGCATCAGTGGTACACGCGGCCACGACATTTCCTGCAATTAAGAGTTCGCGTGCATGAAAACGCGGTTCCTGTAGCTTTGTTGAGATCTCTCGCCACAGCATTGATGCTGAGTCTGTGGTAAGCGGCGTGTCGATACCGAGGATTTGGCGCAAGGTGATCTCAACCCAGATTCGCACCGGATGCAGCCGCTCCCGACTGAGCGCCCGAATAATCGCATCGAAACGAAGCTCGTCGAAGTTTGCGTCAGATGCGCCAGTCGCCGTGCGTTGTCCGTATAGTGTGGACTCTGACGCTCCTTGCCGACGCAGGAGGTTTGCCAGGTAGTGATCAAAGGGGCTATTCCATGCACCCTCATGCGCTCCATAGGTGCCGAGAAGAAACTCCGTGGGTGTGGCATAGCGACGGTTTGTAAAGACCTCAAGTTCTGAGTAGTGGGTATGTACATCGATGAAGGGTAGGGGCGATATCCGCTCGTAGAGGGCTCGGGCGTGGTCACTGTGGGATGACGAAAGGCGGGAGAAGACGTGCTTTTGAATTGGGTCAGCGATCGTCGATGAAGAGGCGCGGGAACGGGGCATACATGGATCCTGGGTGGCGGTCAAATCGCCCATAACGATACGCCATGTAGGTCGTAAATGTAATTGAAAATATAGGAGCGCGTTCGATAGCGGTGCTCAAATGCAGCTGCAGTCCGAACAGGCGGCAGGTAAACTCGGAAAACAGGGCTATGCCGGACATTGTGGCAGAACCTCACAGGATTCAGAGGAGCTCCGAACGTACATCATCGGTCTCAAAGCGGCTTGAGCGAGTTCAAATCTACCTAGACGATCTCTCCCATTTTGAACTATCGTCCTCGGAGAGATGGATGCAACCCGCCGCACATTATCGATCTTGATGTTGAACCATGCCTACTTGGTTGAGCCTCTTCGAGCGCTCGGGCATACAGTGTTCTCGCTGGGTCACACGCCGACCATGCTCTCCGACCCCTTCGACGTCCAACTCTCTGCTCTTCCGATTCTCTCCCTTGAGGACCTGACACCGTACCTTCCGGAGGGCTTTACGCCTGAAGTGATTGTCTTTAATGACAGCAGTGAGTTTCCGAGAATCGTAGGCCTCGACAAAGCCCGTGTGCCCACGCTCTTTTTCTCAATCGACGCCCATGTTCATGCATCGTGGCACAAGTTCTTTGGGGGAGGCTTCGATCATGTTCTGCTGGCACAACCGGATTACCTGCCGCAGTTTCAGGATATTAATCCCAGCACCACGTGGTTTCCGCTGTGGGCAGACACATGGTGTAATCCCGCGGCAACTCGCCCGATTGATGCAAGTTTTAGGGGAAGTTTCTCTCCGACCACCCAACCGGAGCGAATACAATTTTTTGAGGAACTTTCGAAATTAATCGAAGTTGATTTTGGCGGTGGTTCGTACGCAGAGGCTTACTCTCAGTCGAAGATTGTTATTAACCACGTGTGGAAGAATGATCTTAATTTTCGCGTCTTTGAGGGGATGGGATGTGGCGGATTAATGATAACTCCTCGTATCAATAATGGGCTCCTTGAGCTTTTTAAAGAGGGGGAAGATCTGGTGTGCTACGAGAATGAAAACCCAGAGGATGCGGCCAGAACAATCCAACGTTTTCTCGATAATCAAGATGAGCTGAGAAGAATAGCAATGAATGGCTTCACAAAGGTGCAGAGATATCACAACGAGACGGAGAGGGCTAAGACTCTCTCGACTATACTACTCAATCTCTCGTCACGCCCACATTTTCAAAAACATCTGAACGTAGCGATCGCCTATCTTCACAACAATCGGGCGCTCCCCAAGGAGGCCGTTGATTTGCGCTTCCGGATGACGGGTGCTTCTGTCGAGGCATTGATTAACTATGCTCAGGCCGGTGGGCCAAAAGATGAGACCTTTTCCGCACTCACCGGTGTTGTTTGCGAAGCCTTGCGTGAACTGGGTGAAGAGCAACTTGCTGCACAATTTAGTGTATTTGCGCGAAGCTGAGAAATAGCCCGAAGATTGAAGTGGCTCTTTGTGGAATCGGGTGTGTTAGGAACGCTCTGAGCGCTTGGCTGGCTGAAATACTCGCATTCCACGCACCTGGACCACGAGCTGCCTGAACTCTGTTTGCATGTAAAGCTTATTTAGGGATTGACCACGTGAACATGCTGGTGCACGTAAACGTGAACGTACCCGAAAAAGTGTGATTACCCGCCCTAAAGGCAGAGTTTAGAAAGCATGGCACCAATCCGTGTAAGCAAAAGCTTTCCGGTGCGATATTCGTCCGGGGAGAGGTGGTCAAGAGCGTTAACCCGCATATTTCATGAAGCCTGCTACTGCGAGCGTCAGACCGGAAGGTATCTCGATACGATTCCGCCCTGAAAATACCTTGTTGAATTCGGCCTTCGGGCCGAAACATTACCATTCTCGGCGCTCTTGCAACGCAGTTTCATGAAAAATGCGGGCTAGCTACATCTTGGCGGGCGAGTGACTTTACTCTGGACGATACGCCCTCAGTTTGAAATGTAATTGAAAATCCATCAGCGCGTGCCATACTGTTGCTTCATTGATAGCGGCACAACGTCGGGGAGCCGATAAACTTATACAATAGGGCGAGCTATGGATGTAGAACTTGTAACGATTAAGAGAAACTCTGGACCTACATCATCGCTCCCTAAGCACCTCTTGCAAGGGGATTTACGGGGAGAGGTTGCAGTCGTACTCGGAGGAACTGGGGTGCTTGGGGCCGCCGTTATCTCTGAATTGTTCCGACATGGCGCCAAGGTGCTTGTTGTGAGTCGCTCTAAAGATAAGGTAGCCGCTCTTTCCGAAAACCTCTCGCGCGTCGACAGCCTCCTTGCCGATGAGGATACAGGGGTTATCGGCTGTGTTGCTGCAGATAGAGATGCTACCTCTGAAGGTGCGCTCGATGAGATAGCGCAGAGGGCTATCCGATTATACGGAAAGATAACCTCGCTCCTCTGTTTAGTTGGTGGAAACCGTCCCGAGACGACTGTGATGCCTGATACGGATCCTTTGGCGATTCCGTACGAGGCGTTCCAGGGGACCTTTGATCTAAACTTTCGCGATGGTTTCTACAGCCCCGTGCGAGCAATCGGGGCGCGGATGATAGAGGCGCTTTCGCAACATGCGCAGCGCGTATCAATCATCACCACAAGCTCAATGGCGGCGCTCACACCCCTTAGTCGCGTTGGAGCGTATGGAGCGGCGAAAGCGGCGATGGCGAACTACGCCAGGTGGCTTGCGGGAGAGCTTGGACGACGACACGGTGATCGTGTACGGGTCAATATGGTGACGCCTGGCTTCGTTATCGCTGATCAGAACCGACGACTCCTTCTCAACGAAGATGGAACTCCAACCGAGCGTGGAAGACAGATACTTGCACACACACCGTTTAAGCGCTTCGGAGAAGCTTCTGAGATCGCATCGGCGTTTGTAACCCTATTAAGTGACCGCGCCTCGTTTATGAACGGACAGGAGCTTGTGATCGATGGCGGGTTCTCAAGTATGACTATCTGATTTCGTACGCAACCCCGGCAACACCCCAAACGACACGAAATGCCCTCGGGCCTTGAGCGCTCTCGATGTGCGCGCGCCCTCACGCGCCGAATTGGAACCTAGGAGGAACTGAACGAAGCTATTCCTGCGGAGCGGAACCTCTCCATATTTGAGCGGAGAGCCTGAATCGAATCCTTGTAACCCGAAGATCCTGACCTCATCATCATGGCGCTCGCTTGCTCGTGCGCTTTTGAAAAGAACGGATTGCCAAAACTCCCGCGAGACTTTGTCCTTGCTTGGGTTAAGTATGAATTCGGCGGCATCTCGCTTGGAAAGAATCACCGCGTGGTGGGTGAAGAGCATATCAACTGTAAGCCCCGCCTCTTGAGCGACCATCGTTTCGTGCACGATCGTCGAAAGGGTAGGAGCTTTCTCAATCACGGTTTGAGCTGAGCGATTATCGGCGTTTTCGTAACGACGCAAATCAGCACGGAGATTCGTCAGGTCAACGACAAGGGTCAACGAACGCTCCTCACGCTCTTCACGCACCTTCATCCATAGCTTATCTTGCCCATCCCGACCTGAGATGCGCCAGTTGATCTCTCGGCGGGAATCGCCGGGCTGGTACGCGCGGGTAGCCTCAGGACTTCCCGAATTTCCGACGATCCTCACCCGCCCAAGCTCCGATGAGGTGTACTGGTAGAGCGGCGATCGAAGCTTGTGGCGGGCGGCAAGCGGAAGGGAGCTAAACGCCTCACGAAGGAGCTTTATACTCACGGTCACATGCTCAAGGGCGGGTGGTGACGCGCTTGCCGAAACTCCCAAGGCGTTCCTCCATACCTGTCCATCTGGAAGGGACCCGTCGTCACGACCGTTCAAGGTTACGTGGGAGATGGGATCCCATTGCGACGAGACGCGACCAAGCAACTGGCGCGAAACACCCAGTTTGTGCGCGATATCAAGTATCGAACACGCCGCCGCGATGCCTGGCACATCGGGCACAACTTCCATGGGGCTACGTTTGGTGAAGGTACGAGCGGCTTGTAAGATCTCCACCGCTTCGGCAGAAGAGGGCGCTCCCCGCAGCGACCGAGCAAGCTCGGAGAGGTTTTTCGAAAACTCCGGGTCAAGCGCTTCATCACTCGGCGGGATCACGCGGGGTCCAACGACATGCAGCGCGCGATAGATCTCCTGGTTGGAGAGGGTGCCTTGGACAAACGTCGCGATCGCTTCGGCGAGTGAGTCGGTGTGGGAGAGGGCGTTCCATGAATCAGGCACTCCTCCTCGCATCTCAATAATCTTTTTAAAATGGCGCTCCTCGGGAAGAGGGGTGCCTTGTCCCTCTCCTCTTCGCCACTTAAGGAGTTCGCTCATGGTGGTAGGAACGCTTGGGTCCATAGATGTCTGACAGATCTCTCTAAGCACGTCCGGCATCTCGCCAACGTTCCATTTGGAGGTGCGTCGCCCCTCAATCCAACCACCGCGACGGAGTGAGGTGTTGTTGATAAGGTCGCGAATAATCTCACGCTCATTTTTTTGAGGCCACATGCTGCGTGCCTCGAGCTCAACGAGAGCACCGAGGCGGGTAAAGGTTCGCAGGAGCTGAATACACAGCCCCCCATTACTCTGAGGCGCACTCATAAAGAACAGAGAGCTCGCAGGGTTTTCGTCGCTCGGCCAGTTGATCAAAAATGTATAGCTATATCCGTCGCTGTAGTCTTTGATGTACCTCTCTATCAGGCCTCGAGTCGCGTTGCGCACCTGGGGGGCATATGCGCTCAGATCGCAGTGGGGTACAAGCGTTTCTAGTCGATCAACAAGGTGTATGACTTTTGCTACCGACGCGGTTGAGGCTGAAAGGTACGCGATGAAGGCAGAGGTGAGCGCTTGCGCGCCTTCGGGAGTATGAACGGAAAGGGCTCGGCGCATCTCCGTCGGTGCATGTCCGCGTAATGCATCGAACCCCTCCCGGGCCTTTTCGTCCTCGGCGATCTCTAAGCAGATTAGGGTTGCCGAATGTTCTCCCCCTACCTTAAAAACCATCTCGATCAGGTCAATCATGCTTTGAGTGCACCGGCTCAACTCATCCGCCGATATCGGTGATTTGAACGGCCATCGGCTGACCTCAAACAGTGATCCCAGGGTCTTGGCGAACTCTTGAGAGTTTGTGAGGTGATTACTCGCGTGGAGGTTTCTCAAGAGGGCAGTCATGCGCTCGCATACAGCGACTGCCTCATCGATACGGTTATTTCGAACCTCGGTCTCAAACGCGTTCGCTATCTTTGCTTTAAGATTATCTGCGATACTACTCGCGGTGTCGAGATTGGCTCCCGTTGCCACCAGCGCCTCGACAACTGCCAACGACTGATTGAACGTAAAGAACTCGGTAGTTTCTGGGAGACGCGCCATCTCATGTGGCGGGATGCGGTGAGATCGAATCGCTGTGACGAGGTGTTGTGTCACCTCATTATGGATGTCGCGGCTCACCAGGGTAACGAGATCTCTGTGCACACCCAACTCACTCACGGTGGTTGCATCAAGAAACGGCGCTGCTGGGACGTCCGATGCTCTCTCTCTGATAAACCAGCACAACTCTCCGGCGTCCCCCCTCGCTGGTGATCGCTGAGCGATCCGATCGAACCAGGTCACGGCGGTCGCATAGACTACCGCGCGCTCTATGGAGGATTCGTCAGTATCAGGGGTGTTCTCACTGTGTTTGTTCGCCTCTTTGAGCTCCGCCGGAAGGAGCCGATCGCGCCACGTCGTTCTCGGCCGTTGATTCGGATCAGGTCGCCCGGTGTATCGTTGGGGCGTTACTCCTCGGACGAGATCCCCGAGGTCTTGGTAGATACTCGCCACCTCTCGCCGTGTCACGTGTGGATTCGTGAGGGCACGTGAGAGGGCAGCTTGTGTATGCACTGGGACCCGCGCCCCGGTATGCCGATCGCTACTTTTACTTATTTCTGTGATATCGAAGGTAGTGGTTGATTCGGGGAGCAATCCCTCAGCGATCGAGTGCCCGGTGCGCAGGTCAAAGTAGCCCCTCTCTTGCGTCGGTCCAGACACAACTATTCCCGGAAGTCCGATAGCGCTCCCCATAAGGTGCGCGCCAACGGCAGACATGCTATCGCAGATGCCCGCCCGCATATGGTACACCGACTCAAGGAAGGCGCTTCCAGCGGCGCGCTGGAACTCCCGCACCATCGAGTCCATCGTGTAAATCCACTTCCGCTCACCCTCAACGTGTGCGGCGAGCGCGGCTCTAAGCTCTGGGTCCCCCACCTTTCGGATCATCGAGTACGCGATCTCCATCTCTTCACCGAGATCGAACCCGACGCGCGGGAGAACGGCGCGGAGCTTCTCAAACTCCACCGGGGTAAGCGCTCGGGGTCCTGGGTATGCTCCTTCGGGGTTGAGCGGGCGATTCGGCTCCCAAACGATCGAGTAGGCGACCATCCGCGCGTCAAGGGGCGGTGTTACTATCGCGCCCCCCGCGATACACACCCGGGCGGAGTGTCGCTCGGGCTGCTCGATTCGCTCCCCGCGCGCGTCGAGGAACTCCATCGCTGTAATCACGCAATTCGGCGGCACCGGAGGCTCGTCTCTACTCCAGGGGCGATCGGGATCGTGACGTGTCGCCGTGAGGTCGTGCTCGGAATGGAAACCGGTTGATAGACGAGATCAAAGAGCGCTCTACCCTCTGGAGTCTTTTGAAGGTACGTATCGAGCCGCTCCATGCGTCCCTCATGGTCGGTGACGACTTGTGCCTCTTTTATATAGAACCACTCGCTCCGTCCCATGATATGTCGATTTTCAGAGAAGAAGGATCGTATCTTTCCGAAGTCGAGGAGGAACCGAAAGAGCGCCTCACGAGCTTCGGCACTCATACCTGACTCGCCGTCTCCCCCAGGTGATTCACCACTTGGTCGCGAGGAGCCTGTCTGCGCGTAGCGCGAGAGAGCGGAGCGGGCAGAGAGTGTGCCGAGCGCTTGATGCGCGAGCCCCTCAAGGTGTCCTTGGATGGAGAATTCAAAGAGGGGTCGAAGAGAGCCAGCGACTTTCGAGAGAGTGTTTTTTAGGATCGTGTTTCCACGAGCCGCCTCCTTTGTCTCCTCTATGACCGATTGAGCGCCACGCACCAGCGGCGCGATTAGTTGTAGAGCGCCCCCGAGGATCTTAACCGCTGGCGCGAGATTAATGGTGAAGGATCCGAAGACTCGCTTTAGCTGTGTGGCGATCGTTTTGGTGAGCGGGGGCTTCTTGTTTTTCTGGTGAGGAGGGAGCGCGACCGGTTGAGCTGGTTCAACGTCCACAACCGCGGGAACCTCCAGGGGGGCTTCAGCGACCGTCGCGCGCGTGAGCGCGATCTCATCTCGAACACAGGATAGGACTCCCGCGCGGTTGTCGATCGTATCAGCGAGGTGTTGAATCGAGGATCGTAAGAGCTGCACGGAGTCGCCGCGTGGAATGGTGATTTCGCTTACCGTTCTGAGGCGTTGATCTGGGCAAGACACGCGCGGCTCACCCAATCGCCCCTCAAAGTCGAGTACTGTTCGATAGCTCTCGTGGAGAGAGAGGATCGCGTACCGTTGGTCTGCATCGCGCGCCATCCTCGTGGCAAGAACCAGGATGTGCGCGAGATCTGAGCCGGAGACTCCCTCGTCATGCGCTTTGGTTTTAAGGAAGGCGAGGTTCTCTTCACCGAGAGCTTTGGTGATCAACGTATCAACGTACGCGCGCGCTAGGCCTTGTTGGTACTCTACTTCTAGCGCAGTAGCAAAATCTTCAGAATTTGGACGAGGTCCGAGCGTGATGAGAGAGGAGCAGAGACCATCCTCACTCGCCTGTGCGGGGCCACTGCCCTTGCTCTTTTTAATCGTTGTTGCGCTCATCTGTTTGAAAAGGTTTAGTGCTCCCTTGGTATGGTGATTTGGGATAGGAGGGTGCGGTAACGGGAGGTGATTTCTAGTGCAATTAGGCTGGTGATATCAGGAGGTTAATGTGCTCCTGAACCGTTGAATCCTATGGGACTGGGTGCATCTGGCGACGTTGCACAAGACTACGGTCATAGGATGGCCCAAACCTAGGAGGTCGATGGCGGGTTAGCACTTAGCTTTTTAAACAGATCAAAGTTTCGCTCACGCAATGCTGTGATGCATTTGTAAGTCCATACATCATGAGCCGCATCGAAGTTGACTGATGTAAGACCGGAATATTCGTAGCCAAACTGAATTTCTAAAAAATAAAGATCCAGAGCCCGCATTTCTGCATTCCAGACGGGGATTACATCAATGGCAAAATCATCCAGTTCGAGGTCTTCGGTTTTAAAGTGCTCGATAAGTTGGTGGGCCAATTTCGTTGACTCATGCTGTAATCGTTCCAGAGCATGCCGAGTGGCTGATTGAATCTCTTCGGGCGATTGTCCCGAGAGTCTGCGAGCAATAATATCATCAACAACCGTCGACACTGCAACGCCGCGTCCTGCTATCGAGATGTTGGCGGCGATATCACTCGGGGAGACCTTCGTATACATCCCAGCAAGGCCTCCATTTTGAAATATAAGGCGGAACTCTGCTCGTTCCCCTTGCTGGAAAACGCGTTCTCCCGGCACCTCTCTCTCGATAATGGGGCAATCCATCCTTTCGATATACCAAGCCAGTATATAAAGTGCGGGATCCTGAAAATCATCCCGTAGTCGCTTTACTGATTCTCGAAGACAGGGTTCAGACCATACGTCGATACTTGAAGAGTACGAGTCGTAAAGGTTAGTGAGAATTTTAACGGCATCCGCGCTCTCAGTCTCGATGGCTAGGTCCCCGGTGGAATGGGTTATTCTAAGTATTCCTTGCCCCCCTGACGTGCGGGCTGACTTCAAATAGTAAGTTCCCTCGTCCCTTAACGCGATGCGGAGGTCTCCCATTAATTCGGCTGCACTGGGCCGCTCCTCTGGTAGGTACGTGTAGCAATCTAATTGAAGGCTATCTACGAGTTTAATGAAGGCTGCCGGAGTGGCATCGTGAAATTTGAAGTTGTGCAAAATCTTGTACTCTCCATCAATCCGGCTCAAGGTGAGCATATCTTCAAAGCCAAGGATAAAATTACCCTCCTGTCCAACAAGCTCCGATATGTGCTCTCTGAGGGGCAAGAGATCTACTCCTGTATAAGCGAGGATGCGGGGAGGGCGGGACAGACTTCGAATGTCGAGGATCTCTGGTTGCTTCACCTCAGTGTCCAACGTGGCAACAATTTGGCGTTGACGTGCTTTGTCAGTCTGTGAACCGATTGTATCGTTCACTGCAGTAGTAGGTTTTTGAAATAAAACCGTATCTGCGTCGGTAAGGTTCAAGAAGTTCTGTGTTTCGGTAGTGGGGCGGAGCTTGATCAGTCGAATCTTTATGTCGTCACGCGTTAAAAATTGCTCCGGATCGTCCCAATCGATGAGCTGCATTTCACTAAGAGCGGAGTTAATCGTCCCTATATTTGCTCCCCATGTGTCGACCTCCTCGACCTCGAAGTGGCTGCCGGGTATGAAATCCGACACGTCTACATCTCTCGTAGTGATTGATAAGGAATCGGCCACTTCGGTGACTCGTTCAGACCACGACTGACGTATGGCTGGCATGCAGCCATGAGTGGGATTAAACCCAAGTTCCTGGTCTGGAGCCATATGCTGGACTGCCCTCTGAAGCTCACGTTGAGAGAGGCGGAAGCACCGAGCTGGAAGCGCAACAGCCTCCGTGCTGGTACAGTTAGCACCGGGAGATTCTGCAGCCCCGTGTTCGGGGGCTTTGGCTTTTGGTGATTCGGCTTTGGGCATGGGTTCAAGAGTCATGCCGGTGTTATGCGCCTCGCCGGATGAGGGGTAACCTACCTCCAGCGCTCGTCTCAGAGACCGCGCGTTGGAGTGTGATATGAATGAGATCAGCTGGTTAGAGCGTTTTTTGTGTTTAGTGCTGATCATGTAGCCGATTACCCCGAATGTGAGTCTGCGCGCGGTCTCTGAGACGACGTGGAGGGACGACGTGGAGGGGGTTGGGAAATTACAACGTTGCACCCCCAAGAGACGTCTCTGAATTCATTCCTGAAAGCTCGTCAGTAGGTACCTCGTGATGAAACAAGTAATCTCCCTCCTTGAGATATTTGCTTGGCAGTTGAGTCCCTGAGCAGTTGTTCCTAGCCGTGGGCTTGGATGATCGAGTGATACCGAAACCAGGACATAGATGCGCTTATCTGAAAACGATTGCAAAGTGTTGGCGTATGCATACTTTCGGGGAGATCAGCCGATGTCGAAGATCGCTCAGGGGTGCGACCTCCCTCAACATGTTGTTCGGCGCTCCCTAGAGAATCTAATAGCATGCGGTTTCATCACTCGTCGGGTCTACCTCAACCCATTTCGATTAGGGTACCAGGATTACCTCTTGTTGGTATCGACTGAGCCAGACAAAACCCGAGAGACAAAACTGCTACTTGAGGAGTTCAAAAAAGCCCCGGAGGTGGCATGGATGGGTGCTGTGGGGCCGAACCTCCAGTATGAGTCTAATGTCCTTGCCCGCAGTGCCGCCGCGCTTCAATCCTTCCTTGAGCGAGTAATGGGCGCGACCGGTGGATTGCGAGTTTCAAAAGATATCCTTCTGACTCAATCGCATACCTGGTTCGTTCCAAAGTTTCTTTCGTCAGACCAAAGTACCCACCAGGTCCGTTCATGCTCGGTCTCTGATGCACCTGTACCTACTGACGATATCGACCATCAGATACTGATTAAAATGACGAAACCGAGCTACACTTCTCTTTCCCAAATAGGACGCGATCTTCGAATTGCTCCCTCGACAGTGGCGTACCGGTTTGAGCGTTTGAAGGACCTCGGCGTAATTGCTGCTTGCGGGTACCGTATTGCTGCCTCCCACCTTATCGGAGCGGTTCCGGCAAGGTTTCGGATCAACCTCACGAAACCGCTTGGAGTGAGTCGATCGCAAATTCGGAAGCTATGTGCCGTGACCCCGGGCGTCTACTACCTATCCGAGCATATCGGACGCTTTGACGTCACGATTGGGTGTCGGGTTCCCCATACGAGAGATATACCCACAATAGTTGACTCATTCCGCATGAGCCTAGGTACGTTGGTCGGGAACATTGAGCCGATAACCGATGATGCCGCGATTAAGCCCCATACCTATGCGTACAGTCCTGAAGATGTGGAGAGTTCATTTGGACCGGAGAACCATGATTGTGTGAGCCCCGTCACTCCTCTCCGCCGATTGGCTAGTCTCCACCGACTAGGATGATACTCCGTCTGTCTCCGTCTGCTCCTCTCAGAGACCGCGCGTGGAGCACCAGGTGGGAATGTGAGTGTATAGGGGTGCTTAGCGTTTCCCCGCGCCCGGTCTGTTGTGTTCCATGTGAAGATAAATCTGCGCGCGGTCTCTGAGATGATGTGAAAGTGATTTTGTCGGCAGAGAGTGTTTCTGAATCGACTATTATTCTAAGACCGGGCAGCCTTTCAGAGAATAACTCGGCACCCAAGACAATCGATTTGCCTTGACTACGCTCCCTTGACTCCGTACCGTAGAGGAATGTTCTTTACGCGAAATTTCACATTCTTGCGCTTGCCCCGTCTGGGGAACTAAAT
>JBIJBZ010000113.1:0-10907 GCA_044344945.1 Bdellovibrionota bacterium
ACGGCGGTGGGACCGAACATTGGATTAATATCACCCGCTATGGATGGAAATATAGCCTGACGCCCAAAATACGTTGCCCCGTGGCTGTCGGACAACGGGACTGAAATGCTCGTCTCCAGTACCGTATGAGGAGACATGTTGATGCTGTGGGTGATAACGCGCCACTTAGAGGTTGGTACGGACGCTATCTGATCAATTAGGTTATCTGGAGGCTGTGTAGTCACTTGAGAATTAGCGGGTTCCATTGAATGCCTATCAATACGCTTTGTGTGCGCCGTCTATTCTCAGACCTGGAGTGCCCTGCTCTCGGAAGCTTCAGCACCCTTGACGAGTAAATATTACGGGTCTCTGAATTATCACACGATCTCCGGCGCAAGGTAGCACACGATATGGCAGTAGGAAGGACATTTGAACCCTCGGGTGAATCCTTCTCGCCATTCCCGCCCAAATCCGAGATGACTCCGAGGGAAGCGAGGCAAAACCTACTCGTAGGGACAAAGTGGAGATTGAGCTGAATTTTGATGTTCCGTCCGGGGAAAAACCGGACGTGAAGGATTGGACGATCGATCGCTTTTTTGGAAGTAGCTGAACTGTCTTAGTGTGCCGATACTTGTTGCGCCGAGATGGATCAATCGAGGGTAGAAATGAGTAGCCTGTCCCACCCCGTCAGAGTTTCAAGGCTCCAAAGGGAGCGTGAAGGGGTGAGCTAAGTTGCCAAAAATAGTGCAAGACATGTACTCCTGCCGTTCCGTCACAGAGGAAGCGCAATTTAGAAGTCATCAGGCGCCGACTCGAAGGCGTCGTACTCGGGGAGTTCATCGATAGCCTCTTCGGTGTCGATGAAATTTGGGATGGGAGGTGGAGCCTGAAAATCCGGGATCCCTTGAGCCTTCATGATCTCCTTGATTGAGTGCGCGTCTTGAATGAAGGCGATGATGCGCATCTGAGCTTTGCACGCGGGGCACTCCAAGGGGTCTATTTCGTAGATTCTCTTTATGCACGCGGCCCAACCACTCGTACGGAACTCTCTTCGATAGTCACTCTCAGTTTCTTCAGGTGGAGGAGGGGGGAGCTTGGCGCGTTCGCCCCGTCTCCTACAGGAGTAGCGACCGTGGTATCGTGTGATGCTCTCGTAGGTTTTGGGGATATGAGATGAGAGTTGAGCAAGAAACCCCAGAGACGTTATGCTTCTTTAGTTGGCCGCTACCGGTGATGCTGGTGAAACTCGTGAGTATTTTTCCGTGTCAAAAATGAGCTGTAATCTTGATGGGGCGCGTGTATCTTCAATACAATTAGATTCCTCATACGGGTAGCGCTTTACTCACAAGTAAGCGTTCCTAACAAGTAGCTTCCAAAGCTTAGGTGGCGGGGAAAACCTCCAAAAACCAATCCCGCCAGTGTAGACATCTCACCTTGCCAAATTGTTTTGCGACCGGATCGTTGCTCAGTATGACCGCCTCTGAGTTTTTAAAATCGGGAACGAATCGATTCAGGTTTGTCGAATGACGTTCCGACACTGAGTCTGTAGCTTTTATCTCGATAAGCAACGTCGTCTCGTTCGGTCGCTCAATGATGAGGTCAATCTCAGCATCATCTTTGGTTCGCAGGTACGAGAACCTCCAACCCAGTTCCCTATAGTTTTGAAGACGATAGGTCTCCAAAAACACAAAGTGCTCAAATCGGTTACCCCCGGCATACGACCCCGGAATCGAGCCCCCCAGCGATGACTCAATTAATGCTTCTACAACTCCGAGGTCAAACAGATACACCTTTGGATTAGCACGTTGCCGCTTGCGTATCGAGGAGTGATACGCGGGAAGAATTATGGCTATCAATGTATCAGCAAGTATCTCAAAATAGGTCTGTATCGTAGTGGTGCTCACTCCAACATCTTTTGCGATAGCTGAATAATTAACTATCTTCCCATTCATCTGAGCCGCTACGGAGAGAAATGCCTGGAAAGGTTCGAGGGACCGTACTAATTGTTCCTCAGCAATCTCCTCCCGAAGATATGTGGTTGTGTACGCCCGTAAGATTCGGCGCTTCTCCACAGGATCGGGCTCAAGAACCACATCAGGAAGCCCCCCCCATTTAAGCAGTTCGGAGAAGGAATACGAGGCAGGGAGCTCTCGATGGGTAAGAGGATAAAGGTTGAATACACTTGCGCGCCCCGCTAATAAGTTGGCACCGCCCCGCTTTAATTTGCGAGCACTTGAACCTGTTAGTGCAAAACGCAACGGGCCGGTTGTATTCGACGATTTTGAGACCCATCGATGCACGACATTAAGCAACTCGGGGCTTCTTTGGACCTCGTCGACGACTACCCACTCTGTCCCTGCCGGGAGCGCCTCCAAATGAGCCTGAAAATCCTTTGCGGAGATCCGAAAGTATGTTGGGTCAAGGAGGTCCACCAAGCTCATGCGAGCGCCCTGAAGAAGATTCGAGAGTAGCGTGCTCTTGCCCGTACCCCGGGCGCCGAAGAGGAAAAAGCTCCGTTTTAACGATATGTTAGCTATTCTATTTAGCATACTGGATAAATGTACGCCATTTTTAAGGTATAGACAACGAGTAATACGACCACAGAACGAACACTTACTTGTGAGTAAGGCGCTACCCATATTCTGGGCCCCGCACTACTTCTGCGGATGTAGCGACTTATCACTTTTGTGCGAGGCTTATGATTTCAGTCCTCAGGCTGAGGTTTGAGGCGTTCCGCTTGAGTCTTACCCTCGGCCTGAGCTCGGGTCGAAGGCTCGCCTTCGAATCTCCACGTCCCCGTTATTGGGTAGGGAAAAATGCTCACTAGCTCGCATTTCTTTTGCCTGCCTACGTCCTCGATGGCTGGTCGCAAAGTTCCCAGCCCCGCACGTTGTCTCTTCCGTGAAATTCACCGATGACCCCGGGGCTTGTCGTCTCTCGTTCGAGCGAGTACTCGATGCTTTTGTTGTACGGTCCTCAACTTCAGCATAGCAAATTGATGAATGGTACGCTTACTTAGCCGAGCCGCTGCGGTATGATGGCAGAACTTGTGAGTACATTAGGGCGTTAAAAATGAGCTGCTTGCTCTTTAGGATACGTGTATCTGAGACACAAGTAGATTCCTTTTCTCTGAGCACAGAAACAAAAAAGCCGACCTCATTGGGTCGGCTTTTTTGCTTTCGAACCAGGCAAGAGTTACTTGTTGCTCTGGATCGAAGTGTACGCCATAAGGCCGAGGCTCTGAGCGCGCTTGATAGCCTTAGAAACCTTGCGTTGGTTGTACGCAGTAAGACCGGTCAAACGACGCGAGAGGATACGACCACGCTCGCTCACGAACTTTGAGAGCATAGCAACGTCTTTGTAATCAACCGTCTTGGTTGGATCCTCGGTGAAGGGATCGAGCTTCTTGCGGCGCTTGAAGAGCTGCATTCTCTGGATCGATGGAAGGGGCTCGAACTTACGTCCTCCCTCTTGTCCCTCACCTGCTGGAGCGGAAGGACCTGCATTCTTGCCGCGATCCTCGCACACCTTCATCGGACGTCCGTTTACGGTGCGATTGTTGAGGGTCTCGATAGCCTTCTTAGCATCCTCCTCGCGCTCCATCTCAACGAACGCGAAGCCCTTTGAACGCTTCGTCTCGCGATCTGATGCAACGACTACACTGATGGACGGACCGATCTCTTCAAAGAGACTACGGAGCTGCTCGCTCGTTACTTCGAAATCGAGGTTGCTAATAAAAAGCTTCTTTTTACCTACAGCAGAATTCATGGAAACTCCTCAAACTTTAGAGGCGGGGATGGTACCGTCCACCGTTCTAAATGTCAAACCGCGCCCTCTTTAGACCGGATAAAAATAGAACAGAGTCTTACTATAAGTAACTTGAAAATACTATTGACGCCACGATCGAACCAATGTACCTTCCAACCTCAGGATTTACGAGCGAGCGCAGCTACTTGCGGTAGTTTCAGAAGAGAAGGGGGTCTAAAGACTCCAACCTCTCCTCAGGGACTTAGATGTTTGAGTAGTGAGCGCTGCAATCTGAAGAGGCCGTCGATTCATGTTTGGCGTGGAAGGTTTCACTACTGAAAAACGTACGCTTGTAAGCTCACTTACTCCAACCACACTTCAAAGCATCTTCCTTTTCATCCCATAAATCGTTGTAATAACAGGAGTTAAACTGACCGTATGAGCAATTCTGCGAACAAGTTTCTGCCCGAAGACGAGACCGAAGCAGCATCCCCAGTAAAACCTGAAAGAAATCTTCTTGCAGCAGTTCTTGCTCGAGCGATATGCGATGCATTTGGTACCGCGCATTGTGAGCGACATGTGGTTCGAAGCGCTCGACAGTGGCTCTTCGGCAAGCTCACGCCTAAGCGTCCGTTTAGCTTCGCATGGGTTGCACTTCACCTCGATTTAGACCCAATTTCGCTGCAGGAGAGCCTCAAGCAGTACGAGGGCAATCCAGATGCGATACAGGAGCGTTTGAGCCTCCTCCGTTAATCGGAGAGGAGCAAGCTCTAAGGAAGAAGGCGGCCCACGGGTCGCCTTTTTTATTGTCTTCGTGCGAATCACATTAAGCGACTTCTCAGACCTCGCTCGACAAAGCTCGCTCATCACGCATTCGTCATTTGCCTCAACACAACGACCCCGATACTATCCGACCGATGTCACTAGAATCGAATCCCTCATCCACTCAAACTCGTCAGGTGGTAATTGCCGCAGTTGGCGTCACCGCGATCGTTGCGTACAAGTTGTTCGACGTCGCCTCTCAAACCGGAAACTATGAAGGGATGTGGTTTTCGCTCTTCCACACAGTGCTGGTTGCAGTGGGTGTCGTGCTGGCGCTTCGCACAGCCCCGGATTCGCGCAAGGGAGTGTAATTGTCTCCGAGGGCTAATCGTACGAGCTTATGAGCCGCTTATATGCCCAGAGGCGTGGCGGCGCCAAAAATACCGTTCGCGTAGGCTTTGACCTGAACGTAAGTCACGCCTCATCAAAAAGTTACCTCTCCGCAGCTTTCATACACCCACGTAATTTTAAAATGGCATCAGTGTATTTAAGCTCACCAAAGCCGCCTTTCACTAGGGAGGCTAAGGAGCGACGGCAGAGACACGCGGCGATATTGATGGTCAATCCGATTGCCCCGAGCAGCTCTAGGGCCGTCCATGAGTAAGCTGCCTGTTGAGAGAGGGCGCCGATTACAATAAAGCCGGCAAATGCGATGCTACTTGGAGTAACGGCGATGATTGTATGGTCTACATCAAGCCCACCGTTCGGTATGAGGTGCAAAACTTTCGAGTCAATCGCCTTCTCCAGGGGCGCGTAACATGAGGCCAGGGGACATCGGAGTTTCGTCACCGCGCTCGGGTTCGCCTGCACGAAAGACCTTAACGCATCAATAAAACGGACAGCGTTCGAGCGGTTTTCCTCCTTACTCGACGCGGATTCAGCGGCCAAGGCTCGAGTGGCTTTGAGCAGAGCGGGCAGCTCAGCCGCTTCTGTGTTACTGCGGACTATGAGCGGTCGGGGCCCTCGGAATGCTGCAAGAGACTCAAGTAAAGCTCCGAAAGCATGACGCTGCTGCTCCGGAATGGCAAATGCCTCTTGCATTGGCCCGTGTACACCTAAATCCTCCGATTCGACGCATGGTAGCTGGAGGCTATTGAGAGCCCTCAAGCTGCCAAAGTGTGTGCCGCCGTTGACCGGTGGCGGAGTGTGTACGGGCTTTTGTTGTCCGCGTCCGTCCTCGTTTGAAATGCCTGGGGATGTCATTCTTCCTCCGAGTAAATCTGCACTATGCTCTTCACCTCATCGCGATCACGCCTATAGTAGCGAGCTGTCCAAGAGCTCAACGCTGACTGACCAATACGCTGCGCTTTCGCTACAGTTCCAGGACTATCGACGTATGTCTTCGGATAAACCGAGCTGTGGCTGCAGCCCACCGGCTACGCTACCAAGTTGCGGCGACTAATCAAGTCCCGCATGGGGGCGCTGTCGCTCTTGTTGGGGCGCAAACCAGTCGGGTAGCTTCTGAAGAGCTAGCATCTTCACTTTGGCCTCGTGTGGTGTGGGTGATCACCCCGATTTTCATGTCTGAGGGGCCACTTCTAGCCCCTGTGAGTGTCGAGTGCCCGCAAGCAATGGCCGCTCGAAGGGCACTTAAACAGCTCGATCGGGTGCCGCAGATGTAGGCCTGCATAGCGATCGGCAACGACCCTGAATACGAGCTAGTACCGCAGTGTTGAATTAGCTCAAGGACCAGGTAATCGTCGTCGACGGAGGTGCTCGCCCTTATCCGCTGTTGGGACCCTCGCGTGCCCCGATGGCATAACGTAAAGGTTCTGCAAGGAGAGCTGCGCTGCAAGAATGACCTCTAGCAGGGTGGTGAGAACAGTTTCCAAGGTGAGCATTTTGAGAGTTTTGACGAAACAAGGCGGAGACTACGAACAAACCGGAAGCGTATCCTCCGAGATACGTTGAGGATTTTTTCGGGGGCTCCAACGAAGTCGCAGTCAAACTATCGGAATGCGCAACAGCAAGGGTTTTTTCACTACCCTGCTAGTCCCACCTTCTCTGCCACCGGACCCACCCTGCCCCTTATGATATGTCGGACACCTCAACCGCCATAACTCTAGGTATGAGGCTTGGTCGGTTTTTTCGAGTGGTGGCTCACAGTTTAGCGATCTGTATCGCCACCCTCTGTATTCTTGCGCTCTACGCTGCTGCCACTACTCACGGCGCCAAAGTTTCCCCGACTGCATGTGCCACTGATACTCGCTTGCGTGGCCCTCGGATCCCATCATCGCAGCCTCAAATCGCGCACGTGCGAGAGATTCAGTATAAGCGAAGAATAGCGCGCCTCCAGAAACGAGTGAAGCACTTTGAGGTACAACCGGTTCCGTTTGCAATTACCGAAGAGGAGGCACGTGAACAGATAATTAGGAAACTCATGCGCGAGCAGGAGATCCAGGGTTCTGAGCTATCCGAACCGTACTTTGCAGGAAATCAAAGAGTGTTGTGTGATAGAGGGATGTCTGATTCAGAGCGCGAGTCATTCAAGGCCATCATCAGAACACATTCCAGCTACACGCGTTCGCTTCGGATTGACACCGAGCAGAAGCAAGAAGAAGAGCCGATACACCAAGACCTTCAGGCAATAGTGGGGCGCGATCGATATTTAGAGATCGTAGAGACCTGCGGTAAGATTGATGACGACCCGTTCAAAAAGATGGAATCCTTTGAAACATCTTCACAGATAGCCATGCTGAATCTCTCCCCGCAACAGGTGGCCCGTATGAAGACGCTACGAAAAGAGTATAGCGATTTTTTTGGCCAGGTCCCTGAGGAATCTGACTCTAACACGCAAAGCGACTGGCTCGCATCCCAACACCTGGATGAAACCGGTCACCTTCCAACACCGGAACCAGCGCCCTCGATAGAGCCAGAGAATGTCCTGGAACCTGGAGATGAAGCCAACCGACGCCTTGCAGAAGCGGCGGCTGAATTCGCTAGCGTACTGACACCGGAGCAGCTGGAGCTCATCAAAAAATACAGCGCCGACGGCGCTTGGGATCACTATTGGACCATGAACGAGATTCCGATACCGGGCGACGTCGGCGATGCTTGGCAAGAATCTATCCAGTGAGCATGCTCGCCCGCATATTTCATGAAGCCTGCTACTGCGAGCGCCGATAATGGTGCTTTTTTGAATTCGCCATTCGGGCCGGAAAAGTCACCAATCTCGGCGCTCTCGCGACGCAGTTTCATGAAAAATGTAGGCTAAACACCTCAACTACGCACATGCAACGATGCGATTAATCTTCGCGCCGATACAGTTTCCAGACTGGCGGCCTCACGCCGTAAAGCCGATATTGCTGTTGTTCGGCGTAACACCAGTCGTTTAAGGCTGTTGGCAACAAGCTAATTTTTTGACTAGGAGCATGCATACAGGTACAGTATAGTTAAAATATTATAGACCCGTTTAGTATAGGTCTAGGACGCGTTATGACAACAGTACACATTGCCAGACCCGAGCAGAGAGAATTAGGCGTAGTAGCTTCCGCAATCGGCGCGGTCGTTGAACTCGTTGGCTGGGAGCCAGCGGCCGTTCCCGAACAAGCCGACTGGACGATCTGTCTGGAGGCTCCCGCTGTCGAAGAAAATCTGAGGGCGGGACGGCGAGTCCTCCACGTTGGCCCCGGAGAACGCGACCGCCGCCTCACCTATCTAGAGCATGCACATCCCACTCTGTATCAGTACGCATCTAGTGTGGGATACAATAAAGAGCCAGCGGTAACGGCGGTCATTCTTCGTCTTGCCCAGGAAGAGCTTGAAAAAACGGGCCGAGGGGTTCCGCAGGTAGAGGCATCCGCCGTCACGACCTCTAAACCACCAATGGGAGAAAGTGAGCCTATTTCGAGCGAATCATTCCACTTCCTTTCCCCCTCTCCTGTTGCTGGGTTGCGAATTATGGTTGTTGACGACAAGCCCAGGAACTTGAGAAGCGCGGAGGCTCAATTAGGAGTAGGCAACGAGGTCACTACGTTTAGGTGTTACCAAGATGTGTGCAAGGCCCTCTCAGCTGGCGGCCCAGTTCCTGACCTCTTTTTGAGCGATATGCTGATGCCGACGGAGGAATTCTGCCTCGGGGATAAAGCGCGAGCTGCATTCCTTGGAATGGAGCTACCCGCCGGAATTTTTATCGCGCTGATAGCCGCTCGGGCGGGAGTGCCACGAATAGTAATTCAAACTGATGCGGGCCATCACGATCATCCTGCCCTCGCGCTCGTCGATTATATGGGTTGGGGGAGGGATTTTTCGGTGGAACAATCCAAGGTGCAGATCGTGCAAGCGCGCATCAATGAAGGGGTAAAAGATTGGGGGCTCGGCCTCGCTCCGGCTTGATAGGACGCTTGTTGATGTGGAGGATTATATGAAACCTGCGTCGGAGACTTCAGCAACAAACCCGGTGAGCTGTAAAGATGTGGTCGGCGCATGTCATCCCGCATCGCTGCCAGAAGCAGATCCGTTGCCTAAGCTTGCCTCGGATTGGCTCTCTGAAATTGTTCGCAATCCTTCGAGGGAAGAGGCTGAACAGCTGAGCCACACGCTGGGATTTGTGATCATGCAACTATCACGGCAGGAGCGAACACTATACATAGTTCGTGCCTCGCACCTGATTGCAGCGCTCTCTGAACTATCGATAGAACCGGCACTCATCCTACAGGGAGCGATTGAGAGAGAAGCAAGCCGCGTTAACGTAGCCCTACCGGAAGAAAGCTCCGTCCGATTTCGGCGCTCATTTCTGAGAGCGGCCCTCAGCAACGCGGAGCCAACGTGGGCCAAGCAAATGCTTGATCGAGTTGAAGCGCTTTGACCTCCCAAGTAGACTTTGCCATGCACTTAAAAATGCGAAGAACCAACATTTCTTATGTTGCTCTCTCTCCCTTCGATTGCTGCCTGCGTCAGATTAATCTGCTCGGAGGCACCGCAGATCTTGCATACGGTCCCTTTATGCACCAAACTTCGCTGGCCGCTTCTCCCGCACAGCAGCAAGTCCCTCGGCGAATTCAGCGCTGGCGTAATTAACACTCTGGCACCGTGCTTCGCGCTCCAGAGCAGCCGAAAGCCCTGAGAGATCGCTGCGCATCGTCTCTACTAGTTGCTTGCTGGCCTCTGGGCCACACAAGAGGATCTCACGTGCTATCGCATGAGCATCGTCAAGCAGAGCCTCCCGCGGCGAGAGCTTCGAAACGAGACCGATCCGGAGGGCCTCGTCTGCCGAGATTATCCTTCCTGTCAGAAGCAGCTCAGTTGCAACGCTTCGCCCAACAACTCGTGGTACGAGGAAGGTGCCTCCCATCCCTGGGTGGAGCCCGAGTTTTAAAAAGGTAAACCCAAGTTTCGTGTCGTGAGAAGCTATTCGGATGTCACACGCGCAGGCCAGGCAGAGCCCAGCGCCGACCGCTGCGCCTTGGAGCGCCGCGATAATTGGAACGTTGAGCGAAAGTATCGACAGAAACGAGTCGTAGAACGCCAGCATCCCCGCGTGGTTCTGCTCGGCAGATAGTGTGCGCTTTCGATTCAGCATCTCCAGATGTCCGCCGGCGGAGAAGGATTTGCCAGCCCCAGTGAGGATGATAGCTCGCAGGTTGCTTGCGGTTTTGAGGCTCCTTACGCAAGCAGAGAATTCGGCCGCCATCTCCTCGCTCATCGCGTTAAGGTTCGTCTCGTCGTTGAGAGTGAGGGTGGCGATGTCGAGGTTGTCGATCGAAGATGTAACAAGGGACACAGGAAAAACGCTCCTCGCGATGACTAGACTATTTCGAGGTGATTATTCTCTTAAAGGTACTCTCTATCATCCTTCGAAAGCGGCGCATCTCGCAATCGAAAGTTGTCGAGTGCTTTTAAAGGCTCCTCGACGGAATTAGTGGGTAGTAGGGGGCAGAGCTACGGCATAACCCGCTGAGGTTCTGCCTAAAAGCGAGTTTCTTACGCGCTCGTGCACGTGAACGTACCCGAAAAGGATTGAAGAACTACAGTTGGTTTATTCACCCACTTACCTACATCTCCTCTAACGAACACGAGAGCGAGGCACTCGTGCTTACTGGCGTTGTTTACAGGCTATGCTGAGGGCGCAAGAGTTCATGTTTTCGGGGTGCGTGCACGAGCAGCTGCACGTGAACGGCCCGATATCATCAAAAAGCACCCACTAAAAACGTCGGAAACCCCTTTCAAATCCGATGGCTTATGACTGCATGGCCAATCGGTTCATCAAAGCGGCCCATTTCGCGGCAACTACTCTTTGAAGGCCTACGTTGCAGAGACCTCTCTATAGCTGCGAGGAGCCCCACTGAGTAACTAGGGTGCAGCGGCCACCTTCGACCGAGAAGTCAGAGTTGCCGAGGCGTACTTTTGGAATGCTCGCC
>JBIJBZ010000254.1:0-3640 GCA_044344945.1 Bdellovibrionota bacterium
TCTCCGCCTGTCGTCATTATGTTAGTGGGGCTCCAAGGGTCTGGAAAAACCACAACCTCCTCGAAGCTCGCGAAGCTCCTCAAGGAGACCTACAAGCGAACGCCTCTACTCGTACCAGCGGACGTCTACCGTCCAGCTGCGATTCAGCAGCTTAAGACCCTCGGCGCAAATCTTCAGATCCCGGTATTCGATAGCGCTGCTACCGACAGGCCTCTCGACATCGCTATCCGCGCTCGAGACTTCGCACAGAAGAACATGTGCGATGTTATGATCGTCGACACAGCGGGACGGCTCCAGATCGACACTGAACTCATGAATGAGCTCAAGCAACTTGAATCTGCGCTCTCCCCATCCGAGATCCTTTTGGTTGCTGATGCGATGACGGGCCAAGAGGCCGTAAACGTGGCTCAGGGATTTTCCGAAACCCTCTCGCTGACCGGTTTAATCCTCACCAAGGTAGACGGCGATGCGCGGGGTGGCGCTGCGCTGTCAATGCGCGCAGTAACTGGCAAACCGATTAAGTTTGTTGGAGTCGGCGAGAAGTCAGACGCACTTGAGCCATTTCATCCAGAGCGCATGGCATCCAGAATTTTGGGTATGGGTGATGTGCTTACCCTAATCGAGAAGGCTACGCAGGAGGTCTCACTTGAGGAATCCCTGAATCTTGAGAAGAAGTTCAAGAAGGATCAGTTTACCTTCGAAGACTTCTTAGGCCAGATGCGCATGATCAAGCGCATGGGGAGCATCTCCTCCCTGGCATCAATGATTCCCGGGCTCAATAAGATCGCTAAACAGGTTGACCCGGAGAAACAGGAGAAGGAGTTCTCAAAGCTCGAAGCGATAATTCTCTCTATGACCAATGAAGAGCGCCGCAACCACGACATTATCGACGGCAGTCGTCGACGACGGATTGCTCTCGGTTCGGGCACCAAGGTTGAGGACGTCAACAAACTTCTCAAGCAATTCGTTGAGATGCGCAAGATGATGAAGCAGCTTATGAAGATGGGACCTGCCGGTCTCGGTGGGTTGCTTGGTGGACAAGGGCTGGGCGGTTTAGGTGGTCTCGGCGGCTTGGGTGGGATGTTTGGTCGGCGCAGGTAGCGCCCAAACGACTCGCAGGCGAACGTATCTTATAATCATTTTTCCGTTGCTCCTCTCTACTCCAAACGAGTACAGTTTGCCCATTCACGGCAAACCTCTTTGGAGCCTTCTATGAAATTTGCGCGCTACTTCTGCGCTATGCTTGTGCTCGTTTTCTTCTCCCTTACGGGGTGTGGCTACAACACGATTCAATCGCAAGACGAAGCAGTTCAGGCTGCGTGGTCTGACGTCGTTAACCAGTACAAACGCCGGGCCGATCTGATCCCCAATCTTGTCAGCACCGTGAAAGGTTATACAGAACACGAGGAGGGCGTTCTGACCAAAGTGACAGAGGCAAGGACGAAGGCAACGTCCATTACGATGGATGCTTCTATACTCGAGAATGAGGAATCATTTAAGCGTTTCCAACAGGCCCAGGGGGCTGTGTCCGGTGCGCTCTCGCGTCTCCTTGCGGTAGCAGAGAACTATCCAAACCTCAAAGCAGACACTAACTTTAGAGACCTTCAAGCCCAACTGGAGGGCACTGAGAATCGTATCACCGTTGCCCGCACGAGGTATATCGATGCTGTGCGCGCATACAATACCACGATACGTTCCTTTCCCTCTAACCTAACAGCGAAAGTATTCGGGGCTCATGTAAAGGCAAACTTCACCGTTGAGAACGAGCGCGAGATCGCTGAGGCACCAAAGGTATCATTCTAGCGAAGGCACTATGCGCCGCTACGTTTGGCTGGTCATCGCCGTTGTAGCTCTCTCTCTCTCCATCTTGAGACCTGGATGGGCGCAGTTTGTAGCAGTTCCTCCACTCTCGTCCCTAGTAACTGATCAGACCGGAGTTCTGGGCAACACGGCGGATGACATCCTGAAAAAACTACTCACGCTTAAGGCCGACAAGGGAAGCGAGGTGGCGGTTCTTATCGTGCCAACGACTCAACCCGAAACGATTGAACAGTACAGCATCCGCGTGGTTGAGCAGTGGAAGCTCGGACGCAAAGGTGTCGATGACGGAGCGCTACTCTTAGTCGCTCTCAAGGATCGGACGGTTCGTATCGAGGTCGGGCGCGGACTCGAGGGCGATATTACAGACCTTAAATCACACCGCATAATTGAGGAGCAAATAGTCCCGAGGCTCCGACAGGGAGACATTCCCGGTGGAGTTGAGGCGGGTGTAGACGCGATCGTTGCAACAGTGCGGGGTATTGAACTGCCCGAGCCCCAATCAAGGGATCATGAGTCAAACCTCCCCGCGCTCGCCATTCTCTTTTTTATGGCGCTCGTTTGGGGTCGCATAATCGGTGCAGTCGCAGGTCATTTAACCGGGACTCTCGTTGGCGCCGGAGGACTTTTCGTATTGGGCGCGCTCATGACCAACGTATTTGTAGCCGGGTGCGCTGCTGTGCTGTGCGGCTTTCTGATTTTTATGGCGCCCCACACACCGGTTGTCCCGTCTCGTGGCTATACCGGCCGCTCATCACGGCGTCGCTCTTCATGGGGCTCCACGAGCACGAGCCACGACGACATCTTAGGATTCGGAGGCGGTTTTGGCGGAGGTGGCAGCTTCGGCGGTGGCGGATCGTTTAGTGGAGGCGGCGCCTCGGGGCGTTGGTGAGCAGAACATGGCGATGAAACGACTAGCAAAACACCTTACTACTGGAACCTGGCACATCCGCCGCGCCATCTCTGCGAGCGGGAGGCGGGAATTAGCACAGTCGGTCGAGTCAGCAGAAAGAGGCACATCGGCCGAGATCGTTGTGGTGATTGAAGCCGCACTCGATTGGCGAGCGGTTACTCGCGGGCACTCGGCCCGGCACCGTGCACTGGAAGTCTTTAGTCGAGAACGGGTCTGGGATACCGAGCACAACAACGGGATCCTCCTCTACCTCCTCGTAGCAGATCGGGATGCGGAGCTGGTAGCGGATCGAGGCTTTAACGACAAAGTTCATCCAGAGGAGTGGCAGGAGGTATGTCGAATGCTCGAGCGTGAGAGCAAGTCGACAGACCTTTCTGGGGGTCTGACTAAAGCTCTTGAGGCGATCGGCTCCATCGCTCGTCGTATCTTCCCCGCGGCTACATCTCCTAATGAACTCGGCGATACTATTCGGATCATTCCAGAAAATGCACCGTAGAGAGCCCCGTGATCTTCGAAACATCCACGAGCAGGATTTTCACGGAAGTGCACATCGACCGTTTGCACATCAGAACAACGCTGGCTATCATGAAAGAACGTATGAAATCAGCCCATCGTGACCATTCCACTCGGCACGGCCGCCATTCCTCTAATCCACGCCGCCTATGCCGGGGTGACGAAGCGAGAGGTTCCATCACCGATTATCGCAACCAGTCTGGCCCTCACTACAGCTTCGCTATTTGTTATTCTTAATGGTGGGGGCCAAAAGGAATCTAGGCTCATCGTGGAATCGAGTGGGTGCCAAATGACTGCTGATGGGGCATAACCCATTCTTAGTGGCGAATCACGTATTTCCGCGTGAACGTGCTAGTGAACGTGAACGTTGCGTACCCGATCGAGCAACTTTCTGCC
>JBIJBZ010000116.1:0-10534 GCA_044344945.1 Bdellovibrionota bacterium
CGCTTGCTCCAACAATTCCAATTTCAATAATATATTCAACTTGGGGATTGAGGCCGGTTGCCTCACAGTCAAAGAACACCACGCCGGGGAACAGATGGGACCCGAAATCTGTGTGCAATTTTGGCTTGTCCACGAGGCTAGAAGCGTTTTACCCGATACGCAGCAATTGCGAGAAGTATTTCCTCCTTCTCATCGCCTGCGAGCAGGAGATCAAGTCTACCATGTGAGTTGTGCAGCTCTAAAAGAACCTCCTCTGATGAGTTTCTCTGGCTACCGATGGGGGTGATGGATCCCCAGGTCTGATCTGGCGCCGAGATCTCTTGCGGAGTCGAGCCGGTGTAATCAACTATCCTATAGGGGTTCTCGCCGTGGGCTGCTACAAGCCGAGCTATACTCGCTGCCGTTGTGTCGACCCGGTTCTGAGTCACGGAGAAGTGACCGCTGTTCTCAAGAAAGTCCCGTAGCATTTCAAGCTTAGTTTCTAAATCGCGTGCGGGCGTCATCAGCACATCCACTATAGCATTTCTATCATCCGATACGCGCTGAGGGTTTGAAAAACTTAAGCTCATCCACTGAGGGGCTCCTTCCCAAAGTTTAGAACTACCTTCCGGTTTGTCATCACTTCGCGATGGGGACTTATCGCTTGCTCCTCGCACCGAACCATTGCGGGGATGTGTAAAATTAAGAACCATAACTACCTACTGTCATCACTGCCGCCGACCACTGTCTAGACGGCCGTCCAGTATATGACTGAGCAGGTCTTTTCACAACAGATTTGCGACCTTAAAAAACTAGTGCTTTTAGAACCTTAGCTTTTACGCATGTAAAAATTGAGCGATTTGAGCACCTCAACTGCTGGGGTCAACAGCGGGACGAGTGGAGTTTTGTCTCCAACTGGAGCACCAACTCGCAGCGCTTCAATAGGCCGAAATGCAGCGATTAAGCCATCACCGCGGTCAAGATCGAGGAGGCGGAGGATGCACTCCGTTGTCTTCTGCTCGTCCGGAAGAGGAAGGATATCAGCAAGTCTTCGGACCAACTGGTAGATTTGGTTAGCGTAACCTCGCACTATCAGCCTCGCTGGCATTAACGAGTGATTGAGGACCAATTCGGCCATGGCACGCTCAATGTCCCATGCTGCCCCCTCCAGACCAGAGAGCGGAGCAATTGAATCTGCCAGGAACACAGCATCTGAACTACTTCGAGTGTTCAAGACAGCCCGGGAGCTGCCGAGCAGCCTATGACCGAGCATTTCCTCCCTCTGAACGAGCTCAGCTTCATCCCGGTAGTATAGGAAGTGGCACGGAATGATGTTTTTCTCCTGGCATCCAGACACTGACAAGATCAGAGCGAACTTGTCCTCCTCTGTTATGGCACGAGTAAAAAAGTATGGCTCAACCTGAACGCCTCCTTTGATAGCCATGTCCTCCCGCCAGGCTTGCGCCGAATTAGCGAGTGAAAGCAGCGCATACAGATACTTTTCGGGCTCCTTTAAGGCCTCGGAGAGCACCAAAACATCAACATCGCTTGAGAGTCGAACTTTTGCATGGGGATCATTGTAGGAACCAGCAACCCTAACTACTCCCTCTGCATCAGTGCTTAAGAGCTCCTCTGCGAAGGGCTTAATAACCCGATTCTCGAAATTCTGAAAAAGCTCCCGCCGATATTCACTAATATCGGATTCTAATTCCCTATTGAGAGGCGAGATACAGGAGCCAGTGTCTGGAATAAAGGATAGGTTAACGGTCCGAAAGTCCGTTTGGGGGGATCCGGCTTGATCGGATCTCCAGGTGGGCTCCACAGCCGCCTTCATGAAAACTCCCAGAAAGCTCACGTTTATCGTTACCGATGACCAGCGCAGCCATCGATTACTCCACCGGTACAACCGATAGAGGCGCAAACCTCGAACCACCACCTACGGATCAATGAGCGGGAGCTTTTTCGGATTGGTCCGAATTCGCCCCATCAGCACAAACCATTCTGGGATGGAACAATACGACCACAGGAATTCTTGATCAAGTTTAAATCGGTAAAAATTAGAGGTATCGGCAATTTATTTTTGTAGGGCTAGCTGGGCCCCTGGGGTGTATCTTTCATGCCTTTTTAGCTATTCACCCCTATCTTTGTTCAGCCTCTTTGGCCCGAAAAGTAGAAAAACGAGCTCAAGTAAGATTTTTGCCCTCAGCAACAGCGCTGCGCCTACGCTGGCAGTCTGTACTTGACTAGCGGAGCCAGAGGCTCAACAGACCCAGGCACGTTACTATACATGGCCTTCAAAAAATGGACCTACGCATCCCTGCCTACAGTTTGGTAGGCAGTATCCTGACACGGCGATTGTGATGAACACCCGCAAGGATGGCTCGATGCACTACAAAACCATCCGAAACACCTCGGCTTGAAAGACGTAGTGATAGTCCGATGCAAGGCGAGTGCCTGAAGGCGTATGCGGCCCGAAAAAGTCGCTTACACGAGGCAAGAGAGGATCGGATTACCATGCGAACAGCTCAGGCACGTAGCCATACGACGCACACTCTGCCGGTTGTAAGACATACTGGTTTCCAACCAGATAGATCTTTCGACCAACTCCGTTGTTATTGCGCTCGGTGCCAAGCAGCATCTCCTGGATCTGCCCGTTGGGATACTGGACGGCGAATGAATATACTGCTCGAATTGCACCACCCCACCGCCGACGTAATTTGCACTTCGCTTCTTGCCGATCACCTAGACGGAGGATTCCAATCCCAGCATCTCCTTTGCCATCGCCCATACGTCAGAGTCCGGAAATGTTTTCCAATCTGCACTCCGGTCGGTTTGCTGCGAGAGATTCAGCTGCGGAATGGGCATCTCATTTGCGGAAAGATTGAGGTTTCCGCCCTGCGTGAGGTACGGAGCCATCAGAGACTCAACCATTGGAAAATCAGCGTGAAGATCTGCGATCTTCTTGCAGCAACCGATTGACTGTAAGGGCGGAGCAACACGATCCGAAACGTATGTCTTTCTACCAGCCCCGTTGTTCTTGCACTCCGTTCCTGTGATTACCTCTGTGAACGATCCGTCAGGTAGCTGCACCGTAAATGAATAAACGTTTCGAATCGCTCCGAGGCCTGCTCCGATGTAATCACGACTCTTCTTGGTATTCACTAACGTGACGGTGCTTGGGACACCCTTGGCATTCCGAACCATATCCCACACTGCCGCATCTGGAAATGTCCTCCAATCCGCGGAGCTATCCCTTACCTGCCGCAGTTTGCGCTCAGGGATCGGCATCTCGTTCGCTGCCAGATTTAGATTTCCAAATTGAGTAAGGTACGGCGCCATCAGCGCCTCAGCCGAGGGTTGGATCAGATGACACTCGACCGGTTGATAGATCGGGCTACTGCTCGGAGTTGGGGTTGGTGTGTAGGAGTAAGGAAGCTCTCCTCTCCGCGTTCTCCCGCCATTTGTGCAAAAGCCGATGCGGCAACGCCCCCAGCACCCACAGTACAAGAAGAATGTTCGCATGATTAACGTACCACCCTCTCGACTCACGCTCGTGGGATATCCCGTTCAGAAACGCACCTCGGCTTTTATGGGAGAGCGCTCAATAAATAGACGCCTTTTAGTTAGGCTTTGCGACGAGCACCTAAAATCCCTGGCACTTGCATAATGCTAGGTCCACAGTCACTCTGCGCCAGAAGAGAGCAACCGGCCCAGCTCCTCCGGCTCACAATCCCATCCAAGGATGTTCCATCGCCCAGCACTCCATTCCACAAGACAGCTTCCACCGGTTCGAACCTTGTGTGACTGCGGCAGCGTAGGCGCGAGTATCCTTCCAAACTCTCTGAGCCGACCGTTGCTGGTAACCACCACCGATACTGGAGGACCGCCCGCCAGATCTGCTAAGAACGAGCGGCACTCAGTGTGAAGCGCCTCCTGACTCGGAATAAAGGGAACATCTTCAGGGCGGATACTCTCCTCATGCCAGCGACGAAGTACCTCTGCCCCCCATCTGCGCGCGATCTCCTCATCAGAGCAACCGCCCCACGCTCCATAGTCGAGTTCAAGTAAGCGGGAGTCGACCACGATCGGCTCTGCTATCTGCGCGGTTGCTACAATAATCTCCAGATACTCCCGCGTTCGTCGTAGTGGCCCACTTACTACTCTGCCCACCGTCAAACCGGAACGTTTTATGACATCCCCGACTCGGAGAGCCTGCTCACGACCGAATTCCGTAAGCGGGAGATCTTCGTTAGCGCCGACCATAACAACCGGCTCCCCCTTATTGAAGGTGTTGCCGTGACGACAGAGAAGTACGAGCCGCTTCATACCAACTCGCCCTCGTTGTGGATGATCTCTTCGACCCGAGCTACATCTTGCGGATTATCGACCGACCACATCGTGCGGGATTCTAGCGAAACTTCAACCACACGGATCGGGATCCCGTGTTCAAGGGCGCGAAGCTGCTCAAGCTGCTCTACCTGTTCGAGCCTCCCCATCGGCAACGCGATGTAACGCCCAAGCGACTCGTATGTATACGCGTAGACTCCAATGTGCTGAAAAACCGGACTCCTCTCGTTCTGCGGCCACTCACGAATAAAGGGGATAATCGTCTTCGAAAAATACAGCGCATTACGCTCATTTGAGAATGTTACCGTCGTTCCTGAAACGATCCCTGCCGATTTCATCGCCGCCATCGACTCGTATTGCGACTTACTAAGCTGCGTGGCTGGAGTAGCGATCTGCACGGAACGATCTCGGCGCATCTCTTCAACCAAAGAGGAGATCACCCACGGCGGCATCAGGACCGCATCACCTTGTAGGTTAATAACAACCCGGGGTTTCTGGGTAAGTTTATTGACAGCATCCCAGACCCGCTCAGATCCGTTACGACACTCTAGTGCAGTCATAATTGACTGCCCCCCAAACTGGGCAACGTGCTCCGCGATCCGAGCATCATCGGTGGCCACGAACACTCCCTCAACACCGGTCACAGCCTGACCGATGCGCCAGACGCGCTCCAAGAGACTCCGCCCCGCGACGGGAGCCAGGGGCTTACCAGGAAATCGAGACGACCCGTATCGGGCCGGTATAACAACGATGGTTTCCATACAAAGTATGCGATATTATCCCTCATTTATGGAAATGAGGGTAGCCTACCAAGGAATTACAGGATCGTTTAGTAGCATGGCCGCGCGGGCTCTCTATGGCCCTGATATCACCCCACTCCAGACTACCCGTTTTCGGGATATATTTGAGCATATTACCCACTCCCGTGCTGACGTTGGCATCGTTCCTATTGAGAATGCTCTGGCCGGATCCGTCCACGAAAACTACGACCTGATGCAGGAATATCGGTGCTTTGTGATTGACGAATACTACTGTCCGGTGAACCTACACCTGGTTAGTCGGGGGCCAATCAGCGCCATTACCCGGGCGTTCTCTCACCCCAAGGCGCTTGAGCAGTGCTCTCTCTTTCTTGAAAGCAATCCTCAGATCACGGCGGTCGTGTGTTCGGACACTGCAGGCGCCGCTCTCCAAGTGGCGGAATCAAACGACCCTAGCAACGCCGCTATTGCAAGCGAAGAAGCCGCTCAGGCTTATGGCCTTCCAATCCTCGAACGCTCAATTCAAAACCACAAAACCAATGCGACCCGCTTCGTTGCGATCGCAGCACATCCGGCTCAGTGCGAAGCTCCAACCAAAAGCTCAATGGTGGTATCGCTCCCCCATCAACCCGGAAGTCTGCACAGACTCTTGGGCCTGATCGCAGAGCTCGATATCAACCTCACCAAGATCGAGTCGCGCCCCGTTGCCGGAAAACCCTTTGAGTACGCATTTCACATCGATATCGCGTGTAATGAGAGGGAATCGGAAAAACTCCGACAAGCGGTGCTACGCGTCCACGAGTACGCGCGTGAGTTGCGCCACCTTGGGCTCTATCGCTCACGCCCGTCGATCTTCTAGATCAAGCCGATGTTCTGAGCTACTTTTTGCAAGGTAATGTTTACGACCGAAATCGGAATCTATTTCTGCTTTCTCCCTTAATTCAACCGCACGGAAGGATCCCAACCGGATCTCGACTCCGTCGATACATTCAGGAATACACTTTGTCCTGGATATCAAGAGCTTAGTCCCGTAGCTTCGAATTACAAGCGACAGCGGAGCGTACAACGTCTCGGCGATGTGCGCAGCTCTTTACATTCCTGGTTTGGGTAGATGCCTCTATAACCGGCGCAACGTTCACGACTCTCGATGTCGCGACCGTTGCGACGGAGATCTGACAAAGGTTCTGCTACACAATTTTTCTTCTCTACGAAAGTGGAGAGAACTCAACCCAAAACACACCTAAACCATATGACAAGAAACTTCTTCGGCTGGCTTGGAGTGATCGGCATTTTGCTCTCACTCGTCGGCATGCTCACTGTCGGGCTAATAACCAGCCTCGCATACTCGATCGTAAGCGCAGTTATCCTCGCACTGCCCACTCCTTTGACGGCAATTGCCCTTGCGGCGATGCTTCTTTGGGGTGGTCCACCGGGGGCACTTGCGGCGATCGGTTTGCTACTGGTGACGGTGAGTGCCAAGCGGAGGGAAAGGCGCAATCAAAACCTGCTCTTACCCCCCTCCAAGCGATGAAACTCGCCTCGTAGCTGCAGGATATTTGTTTTGGACCCCAACCGGTTTTTCAAGTCAGATCTCCTCGCAGCTACCTTCTTCTCTCACCCCTACCGCCTGAAATACCGTTGTAGATTCTGTTTTGCCCTGAATTCATGAACGGAAAGCCCCATGGAGCTTATCCAGTAGAATTCATCTCGATTTAGGAGAGCGAACCGTATGCCATTTATCGCAACACCAAACGACCAAACCGGAAATACCCCTGAGAGCACCCGCCCTTCAGTTGCGAAACTTCCGTCTCTCGCATCTTCCAATAGCCCCGAGGTAGCGGAACTTATTGCGAAGGGCAAAGAGGCTCTGCGTTCGTTGAGCCCAAGTGCAGGCGAACTTTTGATGCTCGGTCTGACGGCGCATGATCTTGAGCAGATGATTTCCGCCGATTTCGCAGCCCAGCACAAACAACTGCAACGTCAATTAAATCCGGCACTGTGCGCTCATCGTGCTGATCTTCCGTCTGACTTTCACTCTCAGCTATTTACAAAGTTAAATGCAGGGGCCAGTGAGATCGTGGCCGCTCTCGACAATCCAGTGAAGCGAAACGCGCTCTTTCAGAAGCTCGGCTACACGCCAACAAAAAAGCCTGAACCGGTGGTTACACCTGACCTCAGCACTGTCAAACTCCCTCCACCACCTGTATCTGTGACTACACCAAGTCCAGTCAAGGAAAAGCTGACCGACTCGAAGCCGGACGAGCCGAACTCGACCACTCCGCTCATCAAGCACCAGAACGGACGGGTCTTGGAGTCGTATCGAGCCTTCGTAGAGGAGGCACGCAGTCGCATAGCCAAGCGCTTCGCCAAAGAGCAAAACAAAGAAACAACGGAGTCAAAGCCAGATAACGTGGACGCTATTACTAAGCTCCTGAATGGATGGAGAGGCCGATTAAAAACCCAAACCAAGAAGCAAGTCGCTCCTCAGGAGACGAACAAGGAATCCCGTACGTCAGCGTCCGCGAAGCCATCGTCATCCCCGCTATCATGTAAGATCGCCACCTTCGCAAAGATTACCGCTACCAGCTCCGTAGGTCTTTTTGCCGGGATGCACGCATACGGTCCGCATCGCGATGAGATTCGGCGTCAAGTACCTAACGAGCTGAAGCCCACCTACGACGTCGTTGAAACAGCACTATACGGAACGTATCGAGCAGAGAGAGCCGCTGTTAAGTCTTTGATGCGGATGCTCGACGAAGCAGTTAATGGGACTCATAAGAAATAGGACGACGCCACCAATTCAAGCCAAGAGGAATACGCAATGTTTTCAAGAACAAACAAAAATGGAGCTGGATATCAAGATCTGGAGTCCGCTCGCAAACAGTTAACCAAATCTATCGACGAGCTTTCGTCCACGGTTCAAGGCACTCCATTTAAGCAGAAAGGCTCCCCGGAGATCGCTCTTCTAAAGGCGGTCTGCGACAACCGTGCCGGTGATCAATCTGTTGAATTTCAGCAGCTCAAAGAGGCACTTACCTTTGCCGAACACACAGGCCAGACCGAGAGAACCGCAAAATCTCTCGCTGCCACGCACGCTCGCAAAGAGCTTCTCGACTTGCGCGAGGCAGCTCTGCAGGAAGGGGATCTCCTCAAGGCTCTTACGTGCGTGAAAGCCCTGCTATACCGAAACGATGCAACTCCCGACGATCTTTGTAGACTTGCGCAGATCTATCGTCGTCAAGGGGCTGATGACGTTGAGTTTCTCACCTTACGTGAGATGCTGGACAATCGCCACCTAACATCGGTAAGCGAGTTCACTCGCCTTGCAGAGTTGGCTGTTAAACTCGGCGTGGATTCCCCGCTTGTTGGAGATTTTCTTCGTCGCCTCTCAAAGGTCGAGATTAAGGTTGAAGAAAATTCCGAGGATCTGCTTGGAGGATGGGCGCCCAAGGATGCTTGGCAAAGGCTGGGTAACGATCTCTGGTTCGAGATCGCTGTGCTTTCGAGGGATGTTCAAACCCCTACGCTGGAGGGATCGAGACTAAAGAGACTGCAGGAAGTGGCGGCCACCTATCCATCAAAACTACCGCTCACCGATCCACTGCTCAAAGCTCGCATTGCGCTTGCTCATAACCAGTTCAACATGGCAAGCGAATTAGCAGAGGAGGCCTACAACGGTGCCACAGATCCAATGCTCCAACAGCGCGCGCTACTGATCGGCCTTGAGGCAGTGGTTATGACGGCAAAGGGTCGCGGCTTGAATGACGACAACGTCAAGAACTGGTTTCAACACAGCTTTACGCTCTCGGTTACACCAGAAGCGCTTTTAATCCTTCAAGCTGCCCACGCTAAGGCCGACTTCTTCCAGTTGAGCACCTTAAGCTCGGAAGTGGACGAACTCATTCCATACCCAACCTACGACAGTCTGGTTACTCAAGGTATCCTGACCTCTGAGCTCTTTACTGAGCACGGGCTAGATTCAGATCAAGAGTTGGCTGCTGCTCGTGTTAAGTTTGAAGCCGCAATTACACTCGATCCAACTCGTCCCGAGGCGCTGTGCGGCTTAGGCGCTCTCGAGGAGCGGTCCCACCCCGTCAAGGCTGCTGAATACTTCAAAAAAGCTCTCACAATGTGGCCCTCGCATGCCGAGGCTCAGCGCGGCCATGAGCGGTGCCAAGCAAGGCTCAATACCCCTGCCTCGTACGTACCGAACCTTGAGATCACACGCCCACTGGAGAATCCACCAGCCAAGCTTTTTGAGGCGGCATTAGCCTACTTTGGCAGTGGAGATCGTGGGAAACTCGCCCCTGAGGATATCGCAAAGAACATCCGCACCTTCCTGCGAAGGGAGAGCGAAGCGTTCAGAAAGCTAGAGGAGGAGCTGGCGCCGACGGCCTTCGTCCACACATGGGGGAAGGAGCTACAGGACTACGTTGCCGAGATAGCAGAGCTGGCCCAGGCGATTCAGAGGCACCCCAATCAGCAACAATACGAGCGACTCAGTAACCTGATATCCCAACATCTGGGAACCTCTGGGACTGGCAGAGGGGTCCATTTTTCAACCAGACTAAAGGTCCTCTCCGTGTCAGCCCAGGAGTTAGATGACACATCTCAGGTTCTGAAAACAGCTGTTCGAAGCAAGGACATGACAAGTCTTCTCGCTAAAGCAGAATCATGGCTTGGCAAATTAGAACCAGGATCTCAACAAGGAGCGTTTCTCGCAGAAGTCACGGCTTGGGCGCAAAACACTCTGAAAACCGTCCAAGCAATCAACTCGGATATGCAAGTGGAATACGCTGCCTTAACGTTCTGGAGCGAGCGCTTTGCAGCCACGATTTATGGGAAATTGCGCGAGTCAGCCGCTACTCAACAAACCACGACACCACCCGCCAGGAAAAGGAAGTTAGAGAAGCAAAGCTCCAACCCAAACTCGGATTCTCCTGAGATCGTACTTACCCGGTAGTGTGATTAGCTCAGACATGGGCGGGGAATGACAACATAGGAAAACGCCTGATTGCCCTGCCGAAGCCTTTGGGCCGATGGCTCTATTCGTTAACATCACGAACGGCGAGCGGCATCCCCCTTCGCCCAGGCTATGGGGGACAGACCGCTCGCCCTCCCTTGGTTACGCGTGACAAAATACGCCTGCGGCCGATAGCTGTAATCGTTAACGCGACAAACGGGAACAAACCCCTTCGCCAAACGCGGTATATCCTCCCGCATTACAAAGGGAGGGCGGGTATGTTGCCCGCCGTTGGTGGCATCAAAGGAAAACGCCTGCGGCCGATAGCTGTATTCGTTAACGTGACTACCGGCGGGCAACATGCCCGCCCTCCCTTGATTACGCGTGACAAAATACGCCTGCGGCCGATAGCTGTAATCGTTAACGCGACAAACGGGAAGAATCACCGTCACCGAAGGCTGTATATCTTCCCGCATTACAAAGGGAG
>JBIJBZ010000051.1:0-18774 GCA_044344945.1 Bdellovibrionota bacterium
TCCCCTGGGTAGCCGGTCTCGAATCTTAAACGTAGTGACGACGAACTCCAGAGCTATGCGGTAGACATCCAGTTTTTCATAATCAAGCACACTACTAGCTATCGATCGCCGGGGCAGAAAGTTGCTCGATCGGGTACGTTCACGTTCACGCGGAAATACGTGATTCATCGCTAAAAACAATGGGTTATGCCCCATCATTAGTCATTTGGCACCCACTCGATTCCACGATGAGCCCTAGTTTTTTGAGTTCGCCCTTTGGGCCCGAAAAATCACTATTCTCGCCGCTCTCGCTGCGCAGTTTCATGAAATATGCGGGCTAAGCTCCGACGAGCTTTGAAAAGAGCTCTGCATAGGAGTTTGTGAGTGGCACAAAGTGCTCCTCTTTATCGAGAGTCTTTTGGAGTTGACTGGGGATTGCAGGCGCTACTCCCAGAGTCTCTGAAACCGTTGCCCCGAACTTTGCGGGGGCTGCCGTCGAAAGGATTACGCCCGGTGCCTCCGTTTGGTGAGCCGCCCGATAGCGGTCGAGGGCATATGCACCCACCGCGGTATGCGGATCAAGAATATAACCGAAGCGCTTATAGTAGTCGCGCATAGCAGTGCGCGTTTCTTGATCTGACACCGAGAGGCTTGAGAGGAGCGGAGACATCGCCTCGTGTCGACTGTGAAAGAGGGAGAGAATGCGATAGAAATTACTCGGGTTGCCGACATCCATGGCGTTCGAGATCGTTTCGCATGACTTGTGAGGGGTAAAAGCTCCGGATGCCATAAACTGCGGAAACGATGCATTGGCATTGCAGGCAGCGATGAAATGGTGGGCGGTAAAACCGCACGTATGAGCAAGTAACCCGCCCGTAAGATTACCAAGATTCCCACTTGGCACTGAGAAGATCGGAGTGCCCATATCAGCGAGCTGCAGCACGGCGTGAGCGTAGTAAAACATCTGCGGGAGGAGTCGTGAGATATTGATTGAGTTGGCCGAGGTTAGCGCGGTAGCAGCGAGAAGCTTATCATCTCGCAGCGCTCGTTTAACCAGTGCTTGGCAGTCATCGAAGGTGCCATCGACCTCAAAGGCGGTGACGTTATGACCGAGAGTGGTCATCTGTTTTCGCTGAACGGCGCTGACTTTGCCACGCGGATAGAGAATTGCTACGCGGATCGGCGCTCTATCGCTCGGGTCAAAAAAAGCATTCGCCACTGCGCTACCTGTGTCGCCGGAGGTGGCGACGAGTACCGTGAGCGGTTGAGCGTTGTCGCCCCAAAAATGCCGAAAGAGACGTGCCATGAAGCGAGCACCAAAATCCTTGAAAGCGCACGTCGGGCCGTGAAAGAGCTCTAACACAAAGGTGCGGTCATCGAGCCGGTGTAGAGGGGCTTGAAAGGTAAAGGACTCGGTGCAGATCTGGTGCAGGAGATCTGGTGGTGTCTCGGTGCCCAAAAACCGGCGGCTAATCGTGTAGGCGAGCTCCGCGAGGGAGCACGAACGCAGAGATTTGATTTCGTCCTTGGAGAATTTTGGCAGCTCGGTAGGTATATACAGTCCACCATCGGATGCGATGCCGTGCAAGACAGCCTCGCGCCACGATACTCGAATGCTATCGTTGTTGGTGCTGCAGAGCTCCACCCGCTCTTACTCCTTGGATGTAATTCTAGCGCCGGTCGTATTGATCTGGGAGACCGTCTGTGTTGCCGCAACACCTGCCTGAGAAAAGGCATTCGACATGGCCGCCGCTATGCACACCCCTTCTTCTTGAGAACGGCATAGCGCAAACACAGAGGGCCCGGATCCCGATATCGAGCAGCCGACAGCGCCCACTTCCAGGGCCGCCGCCTTCGCCGCCGCGTAGCCTGGAATGAGTTGTGCTCGCTCGGGCTCTATGATCTTGTCTTCCAACGATCTCCCCATCAGCGCAATGTCGTTTCGATAGATGCCCGCAACGAGCGCTGCAACATTTCCCCATTGGGCTATAGCCGATTCAAGAGTAACCGAGCGTTTGAGAACCCGGCGAGCGTCGCTGGTTTTTAGCTCAAGCGCCGGCGTCACCACGACAACCCATGTCTCCGCCGGAGATGGGAGAGGGATGACATCGAGCGGCTCGTAGCTGCGGATTAGCACAAAGCCTCCCAAGAGGCTCGGAGCCACATTATCTGCATGAGCCGCGCCGCAGGCCACACGCTCTCCCTCCATGGCGAAGGGGAGGAGATCCTGTCGAGCAAAGGGTGAAGAGAGGAGTTCGTTCACCGCAACGACTGCGGCTACGGTGCTGGCTGAACTGGAGCCAAGACCGCTTCCAATCGGAAGTCCCTTTATGAGTTCAAGCTCAACGCCTATTTCAGATGCTTCAGTTGGATTGGTTTCACGATAGGCGGCGAGAAGGGCTCGCACCGAGACGCCAGCGGTGTTTTCCTCGGCAGCCATCGGGAGTCTGCCGTTGTCACCAACTATCGAGGTGATTCGAACACCTGGAGTCGATACCCGTCGAGCAGTTATTGTGTCACCAGGGCTATCGATGGCAAAACCGAGAACGTCAAAGGCAGAGCCCACGTTCGCCACCGTTGCTGGCGCAAAGACGGAAACAAGGGATGGAGGGTGTGTCACAGGATTACCTTGCTGCTCGAATGATATCGGCGAAAACACCAGACGCGGTAAGTTCAGCTCCGGCTCCCGGACCCTTAATGACTAAGGGTTGGTCCGAATACCTATTCGACGTGAATGCCACCATATTATCGGCTCCTTTGAGCGCAGAAAAGGGGTGTTCGGGGCCCAGTGAACGTATCCCGATCGATGCACAGCGCTTCTCACAATCGATGAAGGCGCCAAAAAAGAGGCGATGATTGAGGTTAGCCGCCTCTTCGACCTTACCGTGAAAGTAGTTATCCAGGGTCGAGAGCCTCTCCATAAATTCGCCAAGCGACCAACCAAGAGCCTCAGAGGGAAGGATAGGCTCAATCGTTACGTCGCCAAGCTCAAGCGATACTCCCGCGTCGCGGGCAAGGATGAGTACCTTACGGGCAACGTCCATCCCGGAGAGGTCATCACGGGGATCGGGCTCGGTGTAGCCGCGTCCCTTGGCATCTCGAACTGCAGAGCTAAACGACACTCCGTTTCCGAGAGCATTGAAGATGAAGCTCAAAGTACCGGAGAGTACAGCCTCAATCGAGCGGATCTTGTCACCGCTACGGATCTGGTCACTTAATGTTCCCAAGATGGGCAACGCAGCGCCTACGCAGGTTTCATGCAGAATCGGGGTGCGTCGCGATGCGGAGGCCGCTCGCAGGGTACGGTAAAACTCCATGGAGCCGGAGAAACCTCTTTTATTGGGGGTGACCACTGGGATGCTGTGCTTCAACAGGTTTGGGTACTGCATCGGTATCGAATCGCTTGCAGTGCAGTCAACGAAGACGGTGTTGGGAAGATTCGTTTGTAGAATGTGTTCGAAGAATTCGTTGGCGCTAAAGGTTCGCGCTTCTTCTGGCATCTCTGCGGCGAAGCTAAGCGCTGGGTCAGTGGTAGAGGAGAGAACCATCTGTCTGCTATTGGCAACGCCGCGTAGTTGCACATCGAGTCCTACGCGCTCTCTCAGAGACCTTTGTTCGGTAGCGAGCTGTTCCAGGAGAGTGCTTCCGATCAGACCCGTGCCGATCACCCACAGGTTAACGGTCTTGGTGCGGCTGATAAAGAACTCGTCATGGATGGCATTCAGGGCTTTAATCTCTTCGGTGTTCGAGATAACGACCGAGATGTTAAGCTCAGAGGATCCCTGCGCAACGGCGGTTACATTGACGCCATTAGCGCCTAGTGCGCCAAAAATGCGTCCGGACATACCGGGGGTCTGTCGCATACGTTCGCCAACGACTGAGACGATCGATAATCTTTCTTCGACATGAAGGGGATCTATCCAACTTGCTTTTATCTCAAGCGCGAATTCAAGATTCACTGCATTCCGAGCAGCGGTTGCTTGCAACGGGTCGATAGCGCAGCAGATGGTGTGTTCCGATGACGCCTGTGTAATTAAGATAACGTTGATCTTCGCCTCGGCCAGCGCCTTAAAGAGTCGTGCAGCAGTTCCGGCAACGCCAAACATTCCGCTTCCTTGCAGGCGGATCAGAGCAATCGAACTAATCGACGAGATGCCGGTGATCGGATAAGGGTGGTCGATTGAGTTCTCAATAATTCGCGTACCCGGCGCACTTGGATTGAGGGTGTTTTTGATTACGAGTGGAATATGAGCATCGATCGCGGGCTGCATCGTCGGGGGATATATAACCTTGGCCCCAAAGTGGCATAGCTCCATAGCCTCCTCAAACGTGACCTCTGGGATTGGAAATGCCTTCTGCACCTTGCGGGGATCTGCTGTCAGCATGCCATCAACGTCGGTCCAGATCTCGATCTCATCGACCGCAAGCGCGGCACCAACGAGTGAGGCTGTAAGGTCTGAGCCACCTCGACCAAGTGTGGTCGTAGCGTTGTTTTGAGTCGAGCCGATAAAACCGGTAATAATCTGCAATTGCTGGTGGCGTGAGAAGTGGTCTTGAATTCCTGGATAGGAAGCCTCTCTGTGTGCACGCGCGTTGCCGAAATTTTCATCGGTCTTTAGTACGTCGCGGCTGTCGAGCATTTCAGCGTCGATGCCGCGCGCCTTAAAGGCTTGAGTAACGATGAACGCCGACAGTCGCTCGCCGAAGCTCATAATGTGATCGAGAGTACGCGAGCTACACTCGCTTACCAGAGCTACGCCGTGGAGGAGATCGGAGAGATCGTTGCACATTACTTTTACGGTCGCGATTGCACTGCTGCGTAGAGTAGCAGGGAGGAGATCTTCGAGTGCCTGAAGATGGCGAGTCTCCACATCCTTAAGGATTGGTTGAAAGTCCTTCTGCGGAGAGGCTGCTCTTGTGGCGAGCTCAATTAGGGTGTCGGTCGTTCCTCCGAATGCTGAAACAACGACTCCCAAGACCGTTCGCTCTGGATAGCGAGATGTATCGGAGACGAGATCGATGATCTGACGGATCCGTTCAGGTTTCCCCACTGACGAGCCGCCGAACTTTAGAATTTTGCGAAGAGCCATACGAGTGAGCCTGCTACCTCAAGAGTGTGTGTCCGCTTCATCCTACGGGGAATCGAGTGCGTAGCGGTAGGGATATTGCTGACCTCCGGAGGAGAGATTGAGACCTACGAAACTCAGCCCAAAAAGCGTACTAACCCTCTCTTCTCTTTGATGAAAGTAATCGAGAAGATGAACCAACACGCAGCCGATTATTTGAGCTGGAAGGATCTCGTTAGATACTTGGTAAATAAATGTAGTTAACTCAATAGGATAGCTAAGTATCGGGGTAAAAGGATTTGAACCTTCGACCTCACGGTCCCGAACCGTGCGCTCTAGCCGGGCTGAGCTATACCCCGTTACAGTGCAGTCAACGATACGTCTTCACGACCTATCTTGCAAGATTCCTGGGTGGCCGAAAAGGATTCACTGTCTAGCCCCGAGCCTTGTCCAAAGGCCTGGTAAACCAACCCTCAATCGGTCTGCATATTGTGGAAGACGTTCTGAACATCATCGTCCTCCTCAAGCTTTTCGATCATCCTCTGAATCTCCGCCTCTTGTTCCGGCGTAACTTTCACGAAGGTATTCGGGATTCGCTGTGAGGTTGCGCTCTTTACCTCAACGCCTTTGCTTTCGAGCGCGCGCTGCAGATCTCCAAACTGCTTGAAGTTGGAGTAAATCATCAAGCCGTCCTCTGTTTCGAAGATCTCTTCAAGGCCGTGGTCGATCATCTCAAGCTCAAACTCATCCATGTCGCAGTTTGGTGTCGCGATCGTAAATACTCCCTTGTGATCGAAGATGTACTCAACAGCGCCCGTTGTAGCGAGATTTCCGCCATGTTTCGTGATGATATTGCGAACATTAGCGACAGTCCTAGTCCCGTTATCTGTCGCTGTTTCGATGAAGAGGGCAACGCCGTGGGGAGCAAAACCCTCGTACGTGACCTCAGCTAATTCAGCCTCTCCTTTCGAGGTCGACCGCTTGATGGCGGCTTCGATGCGGTCTTTGGGCATGTTGAGAGAGCGAGCGGTCTGAATCGCCATCCGGAGTCGGGGATTGTTGGCTGGCTCGGGGCCACTCAACTTGATCGCTATTGCAATCTCTTTGCCGAGCTTGGTAAACGCCTTTGCGTTTTTTGACCAGCGGGCAAACATTCTCTCTTTTCTCTTCTCAAATATACGACCCATACACTTACACTGCGCCTAGTACTTTTATTGACATCTTTCCGGTTTCGGTGAGTTCGTTGCCCAGGGGATGAACAAGGGATAGGGGGAGATTACTTCTAGACAGGGGGTGGAATCAATATAAGGGGTAGGCACGCCCAGGACCCGTGCTGGCTAATGAGCCGGCAGGGGGGTGCCTGCCAGCTGGCGGTTGATAGCGGCAACCGTAGCGGCGACTCGCCGAGCGATAATATCTTTACCCAATTGGGTCAGAGCCTCCCGATCGAGCAACGATAGGCCCCCTAGCTCGGTATGTCCCGCGGCAATCCGTTTGTCATAGTTAATCGTTTTTGGTGCAATCGCAAGGAGCTGGAGGGAGAAGGACAGCTCCTCGTGAAACTGCTCCGGTTTCTCGTTAATGCCTCGCTCTCGAAGGTAGCGCCGGACATCTTCGTAATCGTAGAACTCCGGCACAAAGATGGCTCGAACTCCCGGCGCAGGGGGTCTTCTCAGGAGTCGCTCCGCGGCCTCCCTCATTCCGGCCTGGCTCTGGCCACTATCTCCAAGGATGATTATCTCGCGAAATCCGTGCATGCCAAGGCTCGCTCCGATCTCCTCGAGCAGGGTAACAAAGGTTCTCTCGGAAACCGAGATCGTACCTGGGTACTGCATATGTCCCGATGGTGGCGAGATCGCACCCTCAGGGACGAACGATACCACTGGAGCGACCAGCGTCCGGGGCAGTGCTCGAGCAACCTCAGCGCTGAGGTGCTTCACGATCACGTCGTGCTTGTTGAGCGCGACAAAGGGGCCGTTTTGTTCTATTCCGCCGGTGGGGATGATGATCCGCGTATAGCCATCCCTGATTTTATCGCGAACGTCCATCCATGTGAGGCTCTCAAGGTACGTCTCGCTCGTTGGGAGAAGGGGGTTGGCCTCGACGAGGTCCGAGGAGATTGATGATGGGGGTATCGATGGCTCAGAGAGCCGGTGATAGACCCCGACTGCCAAGAGACAGGCCAGCGTTATGGCGTATATCGTTACCTTTATGACTCTTGGATCAAAATTCCTCATCCTAGTCCTCGCACATACAGAAGAACGGTCGTATACTTTAGGGATGCTGGAGTATCTTCATCAAGCATCGAAATCTGTAATTTCGGCGGTCTCAGACCCGCTACTCCTTCCTACAAGTCGTACCTTTCTCTTGTATTTGGTTACAAGCTACCTACTCGCGCTGCTCATACACCTGGTCGAAAACCGAAACTCAAAAGAGAAACATGGTCCGATTCAGGACATCTTTCCCAAGGAAGTCTACCTTCACCGCTCGGCAGTCGTCGACTACATTTATTTCCTCTGCAATACCACCGTGGGGGCCTTTATTTTGTTGCCCTTCGTTGGATTAGGCGTGATGGTATCGCGCGAAGTTACGTCGCTGCTTGGCGGTGCTGGTGCGACTCCGCGACCAGAGCATTGGGCTTGGACGCTAGGACTAACTCTGGTGCTGGCGCTGGTGTCGGACTTCGCTACATTTTTCGTGCACCTTTGTGCGCATCGTATTCCGTTTTTGTGGGAATTTCATAAGGTCCACCACTCGGCTGAGGTAATGACTCCTGTTACGGTCTACCGTATGCATCCGGTCGATGATGCACTTACCTTTATGGTAAGTGGCTTGTTCGTTGGGTGTGCTGATGCTGTGATTCGATGCTTTGTGGATCCGAATTTTCCGGTGGTGGGTCTCTACGGAGTAACGATGTTTACCTTTCTTTTCTACCTGTGCGGCTACAATTTACGCCACTCTCACGTTTGGCTGTCGTGGGGACCGTTGCTTAGTAAGGTGTTTATCAGTCCAGCGCAGCACCAAATCCATCATAGCAAAGCGAAACAACACTGGAACAAAAACTTCGGTTTTATGCTCGCAGTGTGGGATTATCTCTTTGGGTCTCTGTATATTCCTCGTGAGCATGAGCATCTTGAGTTCGGTCTCGGAAATGGTCAGGAGAGGGAGTACTCGTCGGTGCTTCGGCTCTACTTCCTGCCGTTTGCAAAAGCTTATGCGATTTTCAGGGGGCGCCCGAAATAGCTCGAAGTATTTTAAGCGGTAGAGGGCATGGATTATCGGAGCTGAAGATTTGTGCCGCCATCGTGAGCTCCAACGATAGCCGACGCAACAACCCATGGACGCCCGGCGTCGCAGATTACCGCACTGGGGCACCCTGCACGTAATGCTCGAATAGCACACTGTACCTTTGGGATCATCCCACCCGAGATCGTTCCATCAGCGATGAAGGCTTCGACCTCGGTCGGACAGAGACGTGGAAGCACCGCCCCATTCTGTTTGACCCCAGGCACATCCGTCAGGAAGATGCATTTTTCAACCTTCAGTGCACCAGCTAACGCTGCGGCCGCATAATCCGCGTTCAGGTTGAGCGGATGTCCTTCCGAGGTCTCTCCAACAGGGGAGACGACCGGGACGAAACCGGCGTGAAGGATCGCTTCAAGCGGGCGTGTTTGTACCGATCGAACCTCTCCGGTAAGACCGAGATCGGCGCCGTTTGAGCCTCGCAGCGGGCTCGCCTCTAGTAGGTGGGCGTCTCTACCCGAGATCCCCAGCGCAGGAGCACCATCGCGGGTGATGCGTGAAACCAGGTCTTTGTTCACCAACCCAGAGAGTACCATCTCAGTTGCAACCATCGCCTCCGCATCGGTGACACGCAGGCCGTCAATAAACGATGGGGTTAGTCCCAGCCTCTCAAGAAGTCGAGAGATCTCCTTTCCGCCGCCGTGGACTACGGTTACCTGAAGTCCGAGCTGAGCGAGGAGCGCAACCTCCGAGCACACCGCCGAGCGCACTTCCTCTCGCTCCATCGCAGCTCCACCGTACTTCACCACAAAACGGTAACCGATGTGGTTTTTCAGTGTCGGAAAGTGACTCAATAGTTCCACCTGATTCATACTGGAGATCCTCGCTAGGCCGGTCCGAGAGATGGGAAGAGGAGTCCCGAAGCCTCGGGGAGTCCCCACATGATATTCAGGTTCTGAATGCACTGACCAGCCATGCCTTTGCCGAGGTTGTCGAGGGCGGCCATGACAGCAACCTGTCTTCCGCGCGCCGAAATGTGGATATCGCAGAAGTTTGTTCCTACGACATCAACGAGTCGTGGGGCGGCTTCACGAAAACGCACAAAAGGCGCGCTCTGGTAGGCAGAGCGGTACAGATCCCGAATGTTATTCTCCGAACGCTCCTCGGCCATGGTCCCGTATGTAGTGACGAAGATTCCGCGCACGGTTGGGATGAGGTGAGGAATGAACATAAGTTGGTTTGTGTCTGTAAATGACCCTCCCAGCGCCTGCAGGATCTCCGGCTCATGGCGATGCTGCAGCACCTTATACGCGGTAAAGTCGTGCGCCCGGCTCGGGTGATGCATCGAGGCTTGTGGCTCCTTGCCAGCGCCGGAAGTACCGGTCTTGGCGTCAACTACCACCGATCCTTCGAAGCGAAATGAGCGCATAGGAGCGAGGGCAAGGATTGCCGCTGTAGCGAGACAGCCTGGATTTGCCACGAATCGCGTATGAGCAATGTCACTGCGATAGAGCTCGGAGAGCCCATAGCAACATGAGCGCCTGATCTCCTTGGCATACGGCGCCTCCGGATAAAATGCCTCGTGTTGGCTTTTCTCGGTGAGTCTAAGATCCCCGGAGAGATCCATGAAACTGACGCATTCAGGAAGATCGTTACGGAGCAGCTCGGTAATCACTTTAACCGCTTCGCCACTCGGCATTGCGCACACAACAGCACTCCGTTCGTAGCCCTTGAACCAGCCCTCCGGTAGTGCAGCTTGGAAGGTGCAAGTAGAGAGCCCATGCAGGTGTGAGTGGACGGCTGAAATAGGTTTGCCGGCAAAGGTCCGCGACGTAATCGCTGCTACTTCAATATCGGGGTGAAGCGCAAGCATGCGGAGAAGCTCTCCTGCGCCGTATCCACTTCCACCCGCGATCGCAATGCCAAACCTCTTTGTCCCCATAGTGTCTCTGCCGTGCCAACCAATGGCACTACTCTACATCTGCTCTCGGCGCCCGTCGAGGGGAGTAGAGGTCTCGGCTTCTGCCCTGAAGTCATGGTCAAGGAGCGCTACTTTACGTCTGCCAATGAGCCAGTTTTGTGCCCCGTTTCTCACAACCCGGGCTTATATCCAGGGGGCAAAATACGGAGATCTCTTAGTGTTTTGGCCTGCTTTTTACCGGTGTGTCACATGAGAAGAGATTTTTTTTGTGAAAAAGGTCACAAATACGAAGGAGCCCATCAGAGTTGCCGAAGACCATCCTTACAGGCAGCAGGTAGCGGGGATGAAGTCCCTGAAGGCGTGTCTGGAAGTGACAGGGATAGCGCTTCATAGTCAGTCGTTGGATGCGCGTAGAGCACACGTAGTACGTTCGAGGAGCACGTTGTATGGGACATCTTCGGAGTGGTTCGAAGGCGAAAGGTAAATACAGAGCAGAGGCCTTCAGTGATACCGATTTTCTAGATTCATGTTCATGGGATGCGGGGGACGATATGGCGGTCAAGGCGGTTAATCCCTCTCACAATACGGTCCTCGTTATCGATGATGATCCGGAGCAGCTTAAGTTCCTTAGCAAGATAATTGAACGGGCGGGATACAAGGTGATACCGGCAGATTCAGCGACGGAGGCGCTCGGGCTGCTGGAGGACAAGCCGGTTGACCTCATCGTCTCCGACTACAAGATGCCGGAGATGAACGGCTTCGAGTTCCTGCAGACGCTGCGGGGTGGAGATTCAAATTGGAGAGCTGGGGATATACCGGTTATCATGCTCACCGCGTGCGGTGACGATTTGGAGTTCGCGGCTCTCGAACGAGGGGCGGACATGTTCTGCGAGAAATTCAGGGCAGACAGTCTCCTGGTGAAGCAGATCCGGTTTCTTTTGGAGATGTAGGAAGATTCCCATGGCATATCGGTCGGCGGCGGTGTTGATTTACCTTCTATCGCCACTCGGATCGCGCTATGCTCCTGCGCATGAACGACCTGCAAACTCTGATCGATCGAGTCGTCGCCTTTCGTGATGCGCGCGACTGGAAACAGTTCCACAAGCCCAAAGATATGGCGCTCTCGTTGGCGTTAGAGGCTGCTGAGGTGCTCGAGGTGTTTCAGTGGAAGTCCGAGGCGGATATAGATGCAGGGCTGTCTGAGCTGCGTGAGCGGCTGGGCGACGAGTTGTCAGATGTGCTCTACTGGGTTTTGCTGCTGGCGAACGACGCGGGGATCGATCTCCGTTCGGCATTCGAGCACAAGATGTCGAAGAATGAAGCAAAATATCCAACCACTCTCGCTAGGGGAAGCAGTAAGAAGTACTCGGAGCTATAGCCCGCATATTTCATGAAGCCTGCTACTGCGAGCGTCAGACCGGAAGCTATCTCGATACGATTCCGCCCTGCACATAATACTTTCTTGAACTCGCCCTTCGAGCCCGAACAATCACCACTCTCGGCGCTCTCGCGAGGCAGTTTCATGAAAAATGCGGGCTAGCCAGTCTAGAGCTTAAGCTTGCGGAAAATGAATTCAGGGATATGCTGAATGATTAGCATAATGTAGCGCCAGAAGAATGGGGTGTAGACAACAGCATCGCCACGCTTCATCGCCGTGTGAATTCGTTTTCCAACTAACTCCGCTGAGGCAAAGAGTGCCCCCTTCGGTAGATGTCTGGTCATCGGGGTATCTACGAAGCCGGGCTTTATCGTAGTCACCGTTACTCCGGCTGGAGTAAGTCGATTGCGAAGTCCTTGCAGAAAGATCGATAGGCCACCCTTGGCTGCACCATATACATAGTTACTTTGACGACCGCGGTCGCCTGCTACAGAGGAGATAACAGATATATTTCCCGATTTCTTGGTCTCGAAGTAGTTGGCAAGCCAGGTTAGGAATGAGACGGGGCTGAGAAAGTTTGACCGCAGAGCATCTTGTGTTGCCACTGCGGAGCGCCGACAGGCGTCCTGATTGGGAAGGTCTCCGTGTGCGATTAGTGCGGCATCGAACTCTCCGAATCGGTGATATGCCTCCTCAAGGACGCGATCGTGTGATGCGATGTCTAGTGCTTCGAATGTCCCGGTATAGGCAACCGTGGCCCCTCGAACGCTCAAATCCTGAGCGATTTCGTCCAGTCGTTTCTGATTGCGGGCGAGCAGCGCTAGTGATGCTCCCTCTTTAGCAAATTGCCGGGCTACTTCCACGGCTATCGCTGATGTGGCGCCAATAATGAGGACCTTTTTCATGCTAACTCCATAACCCGTCTCCAAAGACTTGATGAGAATCTCGGATCGATATGAGGTGTAAATTCGGCTAGTCGCGGGTGTGAAGCTTCGAATGCTTGGCGCGACATGCGAGCATCCTTGGCTGGGTAGATATTTCCTCCAGCGTCAAGTACGACCTGATCGAGTTCATTCATGAGTTGTAACGTTGGTGCCCCATCGTTTGGAAAGTCGAGGGCAAGTGTGACACCTTTGCGAGGAAACGACATGATGCCCGGTGATGTGAGTCCCCCGAATGTCTTGAGAACGGCCAAAAACGAGGCACGTTTTGAGCGAGTGATTCGCGTGAAGATATCCTTGATAATCCCTCGATCTTGTTCGAATGGCACCACGAACTGGTACTGAAAAAAACCGCGGGTACCGTACATACGGTTCCAATGTAGAATCGCGTCGAGCGGGTAGAAAAACGGGTTGTAATGCGTTAGCCCGTCCGCCACACGGCTAATTTGTTTATTGTAGTAGAGGGTGTTGAACGCTCGCATAAAGTAAGAGTTGAGGAGCCAGGACGGAGCTTGGCAGGGGAACGGGATCGCGAGTGATGCCGGAAGGCGGGGCTTCGTGCGTTCCGAAAAATTTCCAGCCATGAAGAGGCCTCGTCCTAGGTTCGCGCCTTCAGAGGTACAGTCGACCCACGAGACACTGTACTCATACCTCGCGTCGCTCTCCAGGGAGATATCGAAAAATTCATCGAGATTCCTGAATTTGGTTGTACGTGTATCGAGGTACGGAGAGCGTATTGCATGAAGCTGCAGCTCAACCCAGGTGATGAGCCCGGTCAACCCGAGTCCACCGATGGTTGCCGCGAAGAGGTGTGGGTTTTCCGTGGGAGAGCAGGTGAGGTGTTCTCCAGTCGAACGGAGGAGGCCAAAACTTTTTACGTGTCGACCGAATGTCCCGGCTACGTGGTGATTCTTGCCGTGAATATCGTTTGCAATCGCGCCGCCGAGGGTAACGAATTTAGTGCCGGGTGTTACAGGCAGGAACCATCCACGAGGCACGAATACATCAAGAATTGTGGCTAAGCTAACGCCTGACTGTGCCGTAAGGATCCCAGTTGTGGGGTCAAATGCGAGCAAGTTGTCTTTGGTCGCCATCGGAATGAGGGTGTTACCGTCGTTGAGGCAGCTATCTCCGTAGCTACGGCCTAGACCATATGCCAGAACTGATGAGCCATCGGCAGGGAGTGGAAGAGGAGCGCTTAAAGAGGGGATTTCAAGGATGCGTTGATCCCACGCTTTGGGATAGCGACCCCACGACTGATACCGAAGATGAGAGGATTTGGCAGTCATCACAACCTAATTTCGAGACACACAGCTGACGGGCGACACAGTAGGAACGCACCAGGGTGTTTACTTCCAGGAGCAATTGCCGCCTGGGATATTCCCCGAGAGGTGGTCGTTTTCGGTGTCCTCGCGGGACAAACCGACCCGTGTGGTCGTTGAACGGAGCGAGGAACAGAGCGGTATGCCCTTGTCTGCTTCGATAGTAACGGGGCCAGAGGGCCGGCGCAATCAACCATATTTCAGTGTATCTATGAGGGATCTCTTCCTCTTGACGCATCTTGTTGGATGCATGCGGTTACTGCGGGTCCTATAAAATCAGCGCTTAAGCGGGAAATTGGCGAACGGTGTTTTTAAGATGCGATTTGACGTCGAAATCTGCAAAGAAATGTAATTCTGGCGGCTGTTTGGGGCCATCTTAACGATACATGGGCTTTAGACCCTTTTGGGTATCTGGCTCGTGTCCTACCATGGCAAGAGGTCATCAGGGCTACTCAATCTTCGCTGGTGGGCCACACGGTAGATAGGTTTACGTCGTCAAGAGTACTATGCAGCTTCAGATTGAACCACAGAATCAGGTCACAGTAGCTCCGGTAATTTGTGCGGATGTTGATGGCACAGTCTTGGCGACCGATCTCTTATACGAGTCACTGCTGTTTGCCCTCAAGCGCTCACCGCTTCTTATCTTCTGTATCCCATTTTGGTTCATGCGTGGTCGGGCGTACCTCAAGGCTCGTTTAGCTGAGGTAGCTTCGGCGATAGATGTTGGGGTAATGCCGGTTAACGAGGATGTTGTAGCGTACTTGCGAGGTGAAGTGGCGAAGGGACGGCGGGTTGTGCTTGCCTCCGCCTCGCATGGTTCTCTGGTTGCGAAGGTCGCGGCACGTCTAGGTTTCGTGAGTAGTATTGTTGCTTCCGATGCATCGACCAACTGTAAGGGCGAACGTAAAGCCCAGGCGATCGCGGAGCATCTTGGGGATACTCCGTGGGAGTATGTGGGAGATTCTCCGTCCGATTATAAGGTTTGGAACCATGCGCTCGGCGTGGTGTGTGTGACAGCGAGCGATTCATTCGCGGTCGCAGTTCAGACTCGCTTTGCGAATGTGCAGATCGTACGCAAGGGGCGGTGGTCACTCAGCACAATTACACGCGCGCTCCGAGTGCATCAGTGGATGAAGAACGTATTGTGCTTCGTGCCTGTTCTGCTCGCGCATCGGTGGTTTGATAGTATAGCGGTGGCGGGTGCTGCAGGCGCTGCCGTTGCATTTTCACTGTGTGCATCCGGGGTGTACCTTATTAACGATCTCCTTGATCTTGAGGCGGATAGAAAGCATCCCCGTAAACGGAAGAGGCCTTGTGCATCGGGAGAGCTGCCGATCGTGTTGGCGCTGGGTATGGCGCTGATTCTATTTCTCGCTGCGTTCGCAGTCGCGGGAAGTGTATCCGTTCAGTTTGCCGCGATTCTCGGCATCTACTTCGCTCTCACAACAGCCTATTCTCTTCGGCTCAAGGCCTTGGCCCTTGTGGACATCATTCTCCTGGCAGTTCTATATACCATTCGTATCGTGGGTGGAGGTGTCGCTGCTGGAGTTGACGTGTCACAGTGGTTGTTAGGTCTCTCCATGTTCTTGTTTCTCAGCTTGGCGTGTGTGAAGCGTTTTTCCGAGCTTCTCGTTCTTCAGCAACGCAACGAAAACCGAACGTGGGGCAGGGGATATTCAGTTGGAGACATCGAACAGGTAGCGTCGTTCGGTGCTGCGAGTGGATACATCTCGGTACTTGTCTTGGCGCTCTACGTCAGTAGCCATGAGGTGGTGCAGCTCTATCGAAACCCGGCGGCGATCTGGTTGGCGTGTCCGCTACTTCTTTATTGGATCAGTAGGATTTGGCTCCTTGCTCGGCGTGGTCTCGTACATGATGATCCGCTTGTCTTTGCTCTCCGCGATAAAGTAACGTATGTTGTGGGTGGGCTTGGCCTCATCATCTTCATCGGTGCAAAGTTTGTGATTATGCAGTAGTACGCCGTTGATGACATCCCTGTAGGCGGCACGAGAGTGTTGCAGTCGAGGCGTAATCGTTGTGTATGGTTAGTTCTGCTCTCCGTCTTTTCGCAGTAACTGGTATCGCTATCTGTCTCGTTGCCTGCGCTATCCCACGAGACCAGCGCACCTTTAGTGTACGAGCAGATGATCGAGAGGATGGTCATGTCTTTTTCTCCACTGAGGCGCTTCGCGCAGCGGGGTTAACCTCTGAATCTATCTCCTACGGGACGAAGGGTCGACTCTTCGATGCTGAGTGCCGACTTAGACGTGCGCTCGTACTCAATCCCAACAGCGAGCGGATCTCCTTCAATCTCGCGGTAGTGCTCAGTCAATCAGGCAATTATGAGGAGGCGCTCTCCATCCTCGAAGCGCTACGCACAACGCAAGGTGCAAAACCCCACATATTGCTCGCGCTCGCCGATTGTAAGAATGCGCAGGGGTACAGAGCGCAGGCACGAGAGGTGCTCAAGGAGCTTTTTGGAATATACAAAGCAGCGGGTAATTATCCGCAAGCTGCTTTGGTGGCCCGTTCGATAGCGAATATTGCATTTGGAGAGGGTCTTGAGTCGGAAGCGTTGTGTTACTCCTTCGAGGGACTCTTTTTAGCGCCGAGTTCCCAGCAGCTCGGGGCGCACGCCTCTTTACTGGTTGCGATGAACCTCTTTAAGGCCGCGGATGACACGCTCTCTTCTCAAGTCGCGCAAGCTCCAGCTTTAGGGGCAGCGGTTTCGGTTCATCATGCGTGGGCTCTGGCAAAATATGGTCTCGGCGATACCGCGGGTGCTTTGAAGCAGATCGAGATTGCACAGGACTTTTCCTCTGAGAATCCTGAGTTGAGTGGAGAGGTCAATGTTTTGTGGTGGGTGATAAAAAAACAGATGCCTGTGACAGAGGAGAGCTCTGATTCGATCGCAGAAAAGCTGGATGCGCTGTATCCCGATGTGGTTCGATTGCGAGATAAGCCGACCTATTCACTCATTCGGTGGCCGGTTGCTTTGCGCACGTTACTTGACGGCGTGCCGGGAAGCATCGATTAGAAAATGAGTAGCGCCGACGGATTGCATCCGAATCGGTACGTGCAGTCAGAAATTGTGGAAAATGCACCAACTAAAAATCGTCGCTTGAGCCGGTATCGATCGAGCTAAAGTCTCCTTCGTCGAGATTGTCGAAGCGGGTGTATTCGCCGGAGAACGCGACTCGAACCGCACCGGTAGGTCCAGAACGTTGCTTCGCGATGATGATCTCCGCAACCCCCTTATCCGGAGACTCTTTGTTGTAGACCTCGTCTCGGTAGATGAACATGATGATATCGGCGTCCTGCTCGATAGCGCCGGATTCACGCAGGTCCGCCATCATCGGACGTTTGTCGTTTCTTGACTCGACTGATCGATTGAGCTGCGAGAGGGCGATAACCGGCACGTGTAACTCCTTGGCAAGTGCCTTGAGTGACCGTGATATGTCGGAGATCTCTTGCTCGCGCGAGTGGCTGTAGGCCGGGCTTCGTAGCAGCTGAAGGTAGTCTACAACGATTAATCCGAGTTGATGATCGCGGTGGAGTCTCCTTGCTTTGGCTCGAACCTCGGTAATGGTGAGGGCTGGGGTGTCATCGATGAAGATCTCAGCTTCTGAAATTCTACTCGCGCCGTCCACGATACGGGCAAAATCGCGCTCGGTGAGGTCTCCGGTGCGCACCTTCGAGTTGTTAATGCGGGACTCGCTGCAGAGCATTCGCAACACGAGCTGCTCTTTCGACATTTCGAGCGAGAAAAAAGCAACTGGTTTGCGGTGATAGATGCCGATGTACTGGCTCCAGCCAAGCGTAAGGGCTGTTTTTCCCATCGCAGGACGGGCCGCGACAATGATCAGGTCGGACGGTTGAAAACCCGCAGTCATCTTGTCCAATTTCAAGAGGCCGCTTGGAACTCCCGTAACTGGCTCTTTCTGATCGTAGAGTTTTTCAACGAGGCGAATTGAGTCTTGGACAACGTCACTGACCCGGTGGAACGAAGGATTAATTCGGAAGTCGGATACCCCTAGAATTCGCTGCTCGGTAGTGTCGAGGAACTCCTCAATCTCACCCTCAAGCTCAAATGCAGAGTTGATGATATCGTTAGACTCGTGGATGAGTCGCCGTCGAATCGACATCTCCTTGATCACGCGCGCGTAGTAGCCAACGTTGGCTGCATTCGGAACGGCGGAGGCGAGCAGGGAGAGCACCTGAGCGCCGCCGATGTTTTCGAGCTGTCCCATCGCGCGGAGCTGTTGGCCAAGAGTTACGATATCAATCGGCTCTCTTCTATCAGAGAGCGTTGCCATGGCTTCAAAGATCGTTTGGTGACTCGCTTTGTAGAAGTCCTCCGCCCGTATTCTCTCAAGGCAAACGTTAATCGCTTGGTTGTCGAGAAGGATACTTCCAAGTACCGATTCCTCAGCCTCGATTGACTGGGGAGGAACTCGGCCGGAGAACTCCGGTGTATTATGTGGAGTCTTCTTATCTCGATATCGTCGGCGGGCGTTTTCCATACATCTTGATCAGACAGACCATTGGCTCCACCCTCGGAGCGCCGTGATGTGGTGTGGTACTGGTAGGGGTCGAGTATCCGGCAGTGGTTGGATAAGGTCAACGGCAAAGAGCGGCTGGAAGCAAAAAACGCACCCGCAGAGCTGCTACGTGCTATGCTCTGGTGAACTTACCCTCAAGGAAATGATACAGCTGGGTAGCCTGGAGCGGGAGATCGCCTGATGTGGCAGAGGGGTCGTTGTTGCTCAGCGCTGTGCTAAAAAGGTCGAGTATCATGTGAAGGGTTAGCCGATCGCCGACCGGTGCGCCGTCTAGCCCAGCACCGATGGCCAGATCGCAGGAGTACCGAACCGCCTGTTCGGTGTCCGACTCGCGGAACCCTTCCAATCCGTCCTTCTGAGGA
>JBIJBZ010000041.1:0-20278 GCA_044344945.1 Bdellovibrionota bacterium
TGATCCATGCCCAAGGTGGCCTCGACGGTCCCCGGAGCAATCCAGGCAACCTTGTAGTTAGCTGGGGTGCTGTGGCTTAGCGCAGCATAGGCTCGTACTAGGTTCGCCGCGATTTCATACATGTGCAGGCCCGCTGTATCGATGGTAGGTGGGAGCTCGGAAGCGATCGGCTCGCCATGAACAGCGAGGTAACTACCAGCAGAGTCACGCGAACACGCATCCTCAAGGAGTCGCTGAACCGAACTAAACCCTCTGGTGGATTGCTGTGCGAGTGCATGAGCGAAACTACGAACGAAAGAATCACCCGAACCGTACCGCTTGAGAGCTGTTGGAGAGAGCACAGCGCTACATCGACCGTTGAGCATGTTAGCTACCTCAACGGTGAGCGAGCCGTCTGGTAGCGCTCCAAGCAGGGCGGAGTTAAAGAAATGCGGCTTGCGTTCTCGAAGCGACCGGTCGCGCAGCGCGATACGGATTGATTCCTTGCCTTGAAAAAGACCAACGACCTCCGAGGGGGCAGCGGCGACGTGCGGTTCTACAACGAGCTCAGGGATCTGGGCGAGATGGTCGGCAAGTGGGATACCCAGCACGCGCTCCGGCTTTGGACCTGCAGCATCGTACTGAATCTTCAGTGTGTTGAGTAACTCCACGGCAGAAAGTCGGAGCGTATCGCTCTGTGACTTGAGCATCGCAAATGCGCGGAGGATATCCTTACGTTGTTGATCTGCGGGGTCAGAAAAATCGCCCTCTGCGTTGTGAAATCTCCACTCAAAGAACGAGGCTGCGTCATCCGGATGAGATCTGAGCCGGAGAACCGCCGCTTCGTGCCCCATAGCGAGCAGTAGCTCAGCTCCCGATGCAAACGCGTGGGTATATTGATAGTTGGAGAAATCGCGCACCCCTGCCATGAGATCCTGGTCCAGCTCAAAGAGGTCTGCTGCCTGCCAATCGAGCACCGAAGGGTGCTCTGAAGTCTCGGACTCTCTCGTTTTTTCTCCCCGTGACTCCTTCTGGTCTTTCAACAGAAGTTCGGTAACAGCCTCGGGTCCCAGTTCCCAAAACTGCTCCATCGTCTGGTAACAACGAAGTGTAAGTTCCTCCAGGGACGTTTCGGTGTCTGATTTCGGATGCAGCTGCAAAAACTTCTTTTCTACCACGCGTCTGTCAGGGGCGGTCGCGGAGAGTTCAATAATAGCAAAGGGCTGGTCCTGCTTTAGTTCGGCTTCCATGCGCCAGTCGAGCCCTTTAATTGGTTTAGCGCAGAAGAATCGGTAACAACTCGCAACGGGATCCTGAACGAACTCCTCCAACGTGGGTACAACGTGCCGCATCGGAGGGGTTAATCGCTCCGACTGATCAACACAGTCGAGTCGTTGCGGAGTCCAATGAACTGACGGGTAAGATTGAGTGATGGAGAGGAGCTGCTTGAGGGTTTCGGTCGGAGACCACGTTCCTATTTCACCAAACGACAGCACATCTCTAATCCGTTCCCCGAGTCTTGGTGGTATCTCACCATCAAGGTGATACCGAACAAAGTTCCTCCCGTTCTTTGGGAGTGACACCCGTACCGATATATCTGTTGGTATCGAGGCCGATGTAGCGCTCGGCCGGGTGAAGACGATTGCAGCCTGTGGCCCTTTGATCTCGCCCGTTGAGAACGGAGGCGACAGCGGCCAATCGAAACGGCGGCCGTTGTCTGACCGTTTCGACGGATCTGTAGGTGGAACAAGTCCTCTATGGGTAGTACCTGAAAATATCATGTCGCTCTCTTTCCGCTGGGATCTTACCGAGCTGCATCGGGTACACAAGGGGCCGGGGCAAAAAATACCATAAAGATGCCCATATTAAACACAGACAATTAGAGCGATTCCGCCGCTTATTCGAAATGCAGCTAAACTCAAGCCCAATCAGTGTCTTAGATTAGTCGATGATAACCCAACGCCGCTGCCGAGACTCAAAGCGCTAGCTCACCCGAAGGATCAGTCTCGCCAGATGGTCTCCGAATCCGACAGATCCATCCACGTTGCAGCGGACTTCAGGACATCACCAGAGTTGAACTGACCGAAATCAGCCGTGGTAGTATCGGCTCCCATATCCTTAATCATGCCCAGTGGGTATGAAAGCTCTCTGCTCGGGCACACCACGACCACTGAGCGGCGAATGTTGGCGGCAGGCGGTTCTACCTTTAGCAGCGGAGAGTTCCCTGTGGATGGTTGAGTTGTGCGGAGGTCCTCCTCGTGAAGAACCTCATCTCGACCAGAGCGCCCACCTGCAACGAGTGCTTTGGCCGCGCGAAGCTCTGCCGGCAGGTATTCGTTCTCTTTGCTGAATGATGTTAATCCGAGTGAGAAGGCTACCATGTCGGCTGCCATCTCAAGATCTACCGTAACTTGACGGGTGATCCCCTTTGGTGGAAGGCGCTTCACAATAACGGACAATCCAGCGCGCGCCACGGCATCGAGGAACGCACGTTGTCTCGAATCATCTTCGTAGGGAATGAGGGTGTAATAACGGGCGACAACGGGATTTAGGCCGGAGGTTACGCCGCGGACGAGTGCGCTCATATCGACTTTGCGATTGATTCGTCGCGTCGCTCGGTCAAGGGCGGTTCCATCAATAAAGAGACCGACAACGCGCTTCTCCTTTTTCTTAACAAACCCAGTACCTAATTCTTCAAACTTCATAATTCTCCGTGACCGTTTCGAGCATAAGCCATAAGGGGAGTATCCCTTTGCTGCGCATCCCGTCTACCCATACCGAATCTACTCGCGCAAACTGCAAAGCTTTTAAAATCCGATAAGGTTATCCTGTGAGAGCCGCTCAGGGCATCTCGTGAGCTTTGGTAACCTCCTAACATCGGAGCTGTGCTGAACAACGCCCTGTAGTGAACACTGCGAAGAAGTATAGCCGATCCAACGGCCTAAAGCTAGGTTATGGGATTCTGAGAGAAATCGGCAAAATCGGAGCGGGTTAGCCCGCATATTTCATGAAGCCTGCTACTGCGAGCGCCGATAATGGTGCTTTTTCGGTCCCAAATACTACCTTCAGACCGGAATGTATCTCGATACGATTCCGCCCTGCAGATACTTTGTTGAATTCACCCTTCGGGCCCGAACAATCACCACTCTCGGCGCTCTCGCGACGTAGTTTCATGAAAAATGCGGGCTAGCCCGGACGATCAGCTTTAAAAAGAGTCTACATCGTGCGCTTTCCGCACATTCAAGGCTCCAGGAGTCAACGAACTCAATCTATGGCGAAAAAGTGATTTTAAATTATCGCCGGCTCGTGTAGCGCAGGCTCCCAGTAAGCAGATCAGGATTCAGATCGGAGTGAGACAAGGAATCAGAATCATCATTTTTCCTAGTACTGGAGTGTAACTCCAATTAGGTTTGGAGTCATGCGCTATGCTGGAGCTGTAATTGCTAATACAGAGATGCGCAGCGAGAGATCGTTTATGATAAAAAGAATTGCACATACTCATAACAGACAACGAATCACTGGCTTTAAGCGGCCAGCGGCCAATACCCCACTCCTGTCGACTACCCAGTATTCACCGGCAGCAGTATCGCGCTTTGCAGAGCTTCAATGGAAGCAAGGCAGAGTAGCAGTGTCTGGAGAGAGCGCAGCGAGTGCTCTCCAGCTTGTGCAGCAGTTTTATACGCAGCGCTGCATACAGATTGACGCGAAACCTGCACGCACACTTCGTCAGGCATTTCCCGAGCTATATGCAGAGACTGTGCCCGGGCTTTCGAACTACTTCGCGCAGCTCTTTATGGATCTCGGGATCTCCAGCTATAGCGGCGTTCCGTCCAAGTTCGCAATCCTTGAGCCCCTGGTTGAAATCAACAACGCGGACTTCCAGGGGAGATACACCCAGCCCTTTATTGAGCTCGCATGTGGTGGGGTTGGAAAGCTCGGAGCAGATCGACTCCGGTTCTCCGCCACACTAGTCCATGAAGCGCTTCATGCCTTGGGGTTTGTTCGATTGGGGCGCCACCCGTTTACTGGCTTGGCAGGGGTGCAACAGACAGGAGTTCGCCTCTATCACGGTGGTCAAAAACTGTTTAGCTACCTTGATGAGGCCGCTGCAACGTTAACGGAGCGCCACTACCTTACGAACTATAAGAACTGCTCTCTCGTGGAGGATGACTGCTCTACCATAACTATGAGCAGCGCCCGTGCCTCGCTTGTGTTGCGCGGAGTTGAGCTTCTTCCGATCTTGAAGGAAGTAGGTCTTGTTGTTAGCCAGGGAGATTCCCTTGAGGTGCGGCTCCCTCGAACGAGCTTCCAGCAGGGCTCCACCGAAACGGGTGCGGCTGCACAACCATTCCTGGTTGGATATCCCGTAATTGACCGGCAGATGCAGATCTTTAGTTATGAGTTGTACCCGGCGCTCTCTCACGCCGAAGCCGAGCGTCGTTTGCACCGACTCCTGGTTGCTACCTCCATCACCGGGGATCTCAAGCCTTTTGTGGAGTTGATGCGAGAGCACTTTGCCTCAAAGCACGAGCTGTATGTTGAAGCGCTCGCGTGCCTAAGCGACCTTGCACAGGCTCCGTACAACTTAGAGTTGTGTGCGTTTGTTGCGTTTGTTCATGCTGGGAAGATCGAGAATCTCGGTCGCAGAGAAGCTGTACGGGCGCTTCTAGCCGAAGCGATGATTGGGCCTAGAAGTGCTAGCGACCGTTTCGCCATGGAGGCTGGTGCGTATGGAGTATCGGAACGCGGCGTAGAAGAGCATGTGTGTATTGATAGCGCTCAACAGCACCCAGATGTATATGCGCAGTTCAGTCAGGCGGTTGATAAGGAGGAGTCCAAGCGGAGCAAGAAGGCAGAGTTGCTGGCTGCTGCTGGTGCGATGGGAAGGTTAGTGACCCATGCACTGCCGGCAGCGGGTTTCGATAGGGGTCTATTTGTTGGTAAGAATCCTTCCAAAGCTCTCGATTTCGTTCGAAGTGCAGCCGAGAAGGGAGACGTTCGGGCACAGTGCGAACTGGCGCAGATCTATGAACAGGGGCGCGGTGTTCAACAAAGTTACTCCCGAGCGGCAGAATGGTATCAGAGGGCGGCGGATCAGGGCGATAGTCGCGCTCAGAACCATTTGGGGTTGTGCTACCACCATGGTCAAGGCGTCGAAAAGAATTATGCAAGAGCTGTTGAGTGGTATCAGAGGGCGGCGGATCAGGGCGATAGTCGCGCTCAGAACCATTTGGGGGTGTGCTACCACCATGGTCAAGGCGTCGAAAAGAATTATTCAATAGCTGTTGCGTGGTTCCAGAAGGCTGCGGATCAGGGGGATTGTCGCGCTCAGAGGCATTTGGGGGTGTGCTACTACCATGGTAAAGGCGTCGAACAGAATTTTTCAAGAGCTGTTGAGTGGTTCCAGAAGGCCGCGGATCAGGGGGATTGTCGCGCTCAGAGGCATTTGGGGGTGTGCTACTACCATGGTGAAGGCGTCGAACAGAATTTTTCAAGAGCTGTTGAGTGGTTCCAGAAGGCCGCGGATCAGGGGAATTCTGAGGCTGAGACCAATGTGGGTATTTGCTACGAGGAAGGGCGAGGTGTTGAACAGAATTTTTCGAAAGCTGTTGAGTGGTTCAAGAAAGCGGCAGATCGCGGGAATTCTGACGCGCAGAGCCATTTGGGGGTTTGCTACAAGAATGGTCGTGGTGTCAAACAGGAGTATTCATACGCTAGAGAGTGGTTTCGGATAGCCGCGGGTCAGGGGCACCCTGGGGCGCAGTTCAATCTGGGGCTTTGCTACACAAATGGGCAGGGCATCCAACAGGATTATTCAAAAGCTATTAAGTGGTTTCGGAAAGCCGCGGACCAGGGGCACGCTGAAGCGCAGTGCAATGTGGGTGCGTGCTACGAGAATGCCCAGGGCGTTAAACGTGACCTCTCTAAAGCTGTCGAGTGGTATCGGAAGGCCGCGGATCAGGGAGATGCGCGTGCTCAAAATAATCTCGGCGCGTGCTTTGAGAAAGGACTCGGAGTCACGCAGGACCTCACTGAGGCCATTACGTGGTATCGCAAATCAGCAGCGCAGGGACTTGAGTCTGCGAAAAGTGATCTCAAGCGACTTGTTGGCGAGAGTGATGGAGTCAAAGAGAAGTCCGAACAAACTGCCAACGCTGTGGCAGATTTTGAGCGTGGGCGGCGGTATGCTGCAGGCAAGGATGTTGAGCAGAACCACGCTAAGGCTGTAGAGCTTTATACAAAAGCAGCAGAGCAGGGTCATGCAGCCGCGCAAAATGCATTAGGAGAGTGTTACTACTACGGACGAGGTGTTGGGCAGGACCATGGCAAAGCTGTGGATTTGTTTCGTAAGGCAGCAGCGCAGGAGAATGCTGATGCGCAGTACCACCTTGGTCTCTGCAATGACAGGGGGTTCGGGCTGCAGCGAGACAACGCCCAGGCGGTAGAGTGGTATCGAAAGGCCGCAGAGCAGGGGCATGCGCTTGCGCAGAAAAGCTTGGGCGATTGCTACTACTACGGTCGGGGCATCGCCATACATTATGCAAAGGCTATCGAGTGGATTAGCAAAGCAGCAGACCAGAACAATGCTGCTGCGCAGAATGATCTTGGAAGGTGTTACTATTTCGCTCGAGGAGTCGATAAAGACGATACTAAAGCCGCCGAGTTGTACCGTCAGGCAGCGGAACAGGGGCACTCCGAAGCGCAGATGAGCCTAGCTGCTTGTTACAAGCGGGGCGAGGGGGTTGAGCAAAGCGATGCAAAAGCATTTGAGTGGTATGCGAAGGCGGCCGAGCAGGGCATGGCGGATGCACAGAATATCGTAGGAGAGTGTTATTTTACCGGTCGAGGCGTTCAAAAAGACTATGCCAAGGCAGTGAAGTGGTATTCTAAATCGGCAGAGCAGCTTGATGCGCATGCTCAGAATAATCTGGGGGTTTGTTACAGAGACGGTGCAGGTGTCACACAAGACTATGTAAAGGCCGAGGGGTATTTTCGCACAGCTGCCAAACAGAATGAGACTCACGCGCAGAACAATTTAGGTGAGTTCTATCGTGACGGCCTGATTGGTGAAGAGGAGGACCATGTTCAAGCCCTCGAGTGGTTTCGTATGGCAGCGAGTAACGGAAGTGTTGATGCGAAGTGTAATTTGGGAGCTGCGTATTTTTACGGCCAAGGAGTTGAGCAGGATTATACCCAGGCTGTGACGTGGTATCGTCAGGCAGCTGAAGAAGGCCATGTCGCTGCGCAGGAGAGTCTAGGAACGTGCTACTATTCCGGCCACGGTGTCCCACAAGACGACGTTGAGTCAGTTACGTGGTTTCGTAAGGCAGCCGAGCAGGGGCAAGCCACAGCGCAACACAATCTCGCTGTGTGTTTCTTGAAGGGGCGAGGAGTTGCTCAGGATTATGGTCAAGCCGTGGAGTGGTTTGGGCGGGCAGCTGCGCAGGGGAATGCTCATGCGCAGAATTATCTCGGCACTCTGTATTATACCGGCGAAGGTGGTGACGTAGACTATGGGCAAGCTTTTGAGTTATTCCAGAGGGCTGCCGAGCAGGGGCACGCCAGTGCTGAGAATGCCCTGGGAGACTGTTACTTTAATGGTCGAGGGGTCTACCAGGATTACGCCCGAGCAGTTACGTGGTTTAGGAGGGCAGCTGATCGGGGTTATCACCTGGCGCATTTTAATCTGGGGCTTTGCTACGAGGAGGGACGAGGTGTTGAACAAGACCGGGCTCAAGCTATTGAGTGGTATCGAAGGGCAGCGGAGCTGGGTAGTTCGACTGCGCAGAATGCACTGGGCTTGTTCTACCATGTGGGTCAGGGAGTTCCGCAGTGCTACACCACAGCGTGTAAGTGGTTTCGGAAGTCAGCGGAGAACGGGAATGCCAATGGCCAGAACAATTTGGCTCAGCACTACGAGCATGGCCTTGGTGTGAAACAGGATCACGCAGAGGCCGCACGCTGGTATCAGGAAGCGGCTGAGCAGGGAAATGATGCCGCGCAATACATCCTGGGCCGGTGTTACGAGTTTGGTTTGGGGGTCGAACAAGACGAGGCTCAAAGTATCACGTGGTACAGCAAGGCAGCAGAGCTCGGTAATTGGAACGCGCAGAACAATCTGGCCTGGTTTTACGAGAATGGCTGTGGAGTGGTTCAAGACGAGGTCAAAGCTGCAGCGCTGTACACCCAAGCAGCCGAACAGGGGCATACAGGTGCGCAATTCAGCCTCGGTTTTTGCTACGCCAATGGTAAGGGTGTCGACTACGACGACACCCAGGCTGTTGAGTGGTATCAAAGGGCAGCAGCTCAGGACCATGTCAATGCTCAACTCAACCTGGGGTGGTGCTACGCGCAGGGTCTCGGTGTCGACCAAGATAATACCGAAGCGGCCGCGTGGTATCTTCGAGCGGCAGAGCAGGGAGATGCTGTGGCGCAGAATAATTTCGGAGTTTGTTGCGATCTCGGTCAAGGTGTCGAGCGTAACCTTGCTGAAGCAGTTCGGTGGTATCGCCGAGCAGCGGCGCAGGGACATGCGGGTGCAAAGAGTAATCTGTTGTTGCCTCACATTGCGGCAGTAGCCAGAGACATCCCTGCTGAAGATGCTGCATGATGTATGCTGTCGCGCGAGCATCGCCTGTGCGTGCAGGGGGCTCGCGTATCCTAAAAACGGTAGTGAAGGCGGATGAAAACGGCGTAGACGGTCAAAAGCCAAATTGATGTTGGACCGATACGCCGTTTTTAGGCCGCATTTTTCATGAAACTGCGTAGCAGTAGCAGGCTTCATGAAATATGCGGGTTAGGCTTACTGCTTGAACTGCACCAAGCGCACATCGAGCCCCACGATCTCGCCTCGATGATCGAACGACCAGCGACCGATTACCCCGTCGAAGGTGTGCGTGAGGAGATACTCCGGCAGGCTTCCTCCGTGTCGAAGTGCTTCGTGAATGGCGCGAAATGACTCGAAGGCTGAGACAAAAGTCAGGGGCACACTGTTAAGAGGGCCGTACTCGCGCTCGAATTGAGCGAGGATCTCGCGGCCGGCTGGAGTAAAGATTTCATTCGGGGCTCCGTTATCAATGTAGTAGATTGGAGGAAGCGTTCCTCGCACGGACGTGCGAAACGATTCACTTCCCGGGTGGTAGAAGGCTAGAATGTCACCCTTAAAATGCAGCTCCTGGGTTTGCTTCAGCGCGGCGAGGAATGCAGCCTCCGGCATAACATTGAGAAAGATGGCATCTGCGCCTCCTCGAACAAGCTTAATGATAGAACTCTTATACTCATACGGTGTCGGGATCACCTCTTCAATCTTGACAGCGAGAGGTGCGTTCTGCGCCAGCGATGTGATGCGTGCGCGGATCCCCTCATTCCACTCGGTCTGTGCCGAGAGGACGCCAAGCTTTTTGTAGTGCTTGAGCGCGTGGTCAAAGAGTATTTCTGCTCCCCGATCATCGCCCTGGATAGTTCGAAAGATGAATTCCCCGGCATCTGCAATCTGCGGGGCGGTCGTCCCCGCTGCGATTGCGACCACCCTCGTGCGCTCAAGAAAGGGCGCAATAGCCATAACCGAAGAGCTACAAGTGTATCCGAGGATAGCCTTAACGTGATCAATTTCAACCAGCTTTTTCGCCGCGGATGCAGCCGTTTTGCCGTCGCACTTGTCATCTTCGATAACGACCTCGTAGGCATTCTGTGCAAGGACCTTGTTGGCAAATAGGATCGCGTTTCGAATATCGACGCCGTAGTTTGATGCCGGACCCGTGAGCGAGGTTGAGATGCCGATCTTCGCTTTCGGTGTGGCGTTGGCGTGGGGTGTGGCAACTCCGAGTATCACACAAAGTACGACACACCACCGAGCTATGCGCGCCCCCAGGCATCGAATCCACGACAGCTGTTTTTTGCAATGCCCTCGGGGCGCCATGTTATCCTCGATACAGTAGGTCAAAGTGCTTATGCGCGCTCACCACGGCGTGGCGCATCATGTCCTCAACACGACCGGTCTCTCGAACGGCGAGAGCCTTTGTCATCTCGTTGAGATTAATCTCTGCCGCAGCTTTCTGACATGCATCCCATGAGAGAATGCTGCGAATAACGCGGTCGAGACCCTGCGTTTCGTTATCATATGCGCGCGCCTGCATATCGTGGCCGTACCAGCGATCATATTTCGCCTCTGCAACGAGCGAGGCGATAGCGATGTTTATCCCGTTAATCTTAAGGCCGTGATCGATATCGTACTTGCCTGGACCTCCGAGGGTGATGCCGTCGTTATATCCCTGGCTGTTGAGGTGCATGTGGATCAGCATCTTGTTATCGATCTCCTCCACAGTATCGTACACTGAATCGAGGCCGATCATCTCAGAGTGTCCAAACTCTTTGTTCAATCCACGTTTCTCCAGCTTGGTGCCGAACTCTTCGTGTAGCCGTTTCCAAAAGAGGATCGCCGAAGCTACGGTTGGCAGGAGCATCGCCGGGTGCCCTTCATTTGGTTTCGGTTCGATGCCGAAATAGAGCAGCCCGCCTTTCTTGTCTTCGTATGCACAAAGGGAAGCAACGCTCTCTTTGAGGTTCTGATACATCTGGCGGATAGCTGGTGTAGCGAGGTCGTAACCGTACGAGCCGTTCCACAAGACAAGGGTAGGGGCTTTGGTCGGATCGGGGTGCCACGCTTTTTTGAGGGGCCCATAGGCGAGATCGACGGTACCAGTGCTGAGCTTCGCGCCGATCTCGCGCTCAGCGTTGTCAAGCGAGCCTGCTCCACCGTATCCGAGGTGCGAATGAAGGCCTGGTGTGATCATCGCAAGGTGCATCTTGGCGTCAACGAGTGCATCGGCCACTGCTGGAGCAGTCTTCTCGTTAATCTCAGTGTCGTAGTGCACCTCGAAGCCAAGCTGAATGTGCTCAGGGATACGGGGGCGAACCTTTCCGGCGATCAGGTTGATGATTCCAACAACGTCGAGCTTGTCACCGCTCCACGTTGGTCGAATATTGCCAGGAACAAAACCACCCTTGCCGGCATTGAAGGTCCAACGGCACAAGCTGTGAAACGTTTGTGTTGATGTCATATAACTCTCCTAGGGACATTACCCGTTTTTTTCGTAACGACCTCTTTCCACCTCTCATACGCTTCGTGTGTTGCCCGAGCCGTTTGGGGATCGGGTTCTACAACGAGCTCTCGTGCGAGCCCAGCAAATGCATCTGAGAACGATAGTATTCCAGCGCCGATAGCAGCGCCGCGGGCGGCCCCTTCGGAGCCATCTGTTGTGTAGAGTTCGAGTGGAACGCCGGTGGTAGTGGCGAATGTGCGCCGGAAGAGATCACTCTGGAACATGTTTGCGTTTCCGGCCCGAACTCGCATCGGAGAGAGTCCCATCTCGCGCATGATCTCAAGTCCGTAGCAAAGGGCGAACACGACCCCTTCCTGCGCAGCACGGAATATATCCGCAAGACCGTGTCGATTGAGGTCGAGTGCCTCAAGCGAGGCGCCCACCGTTTTATTAGCCAGGGTGCGTTCAGCACCGTTACCGTACGGAATCGCTATCACCCCTTGAGCCCCAACAGGGCTCTTGGCGGCGAGGGCGTTTAGCTCCCGGTACGACATCCCGCCAGCGAGCGTGTGTCTGATCCAACGGTAGAAGCTCCCGGCCCCGTTGATGCACATTAAGACCCCAACCCGAAGCTGTTCAGGGGAGCTGTTAACATGGAGAAAATTGTTTACCCGCGAGTGTGGATCGACCCCGAGCCTCTCTGTCACCCCGTAGACCACCCCGGAGGTTCCCGCGTTGGCGCCGATCTCGCCCGGGTTGAGCACGTTTAGAGCCAGTGCGTTGTTCGGTTGATCCCCCGCGCGGTAGGTGACGGGCACGCCGGCAGGTAGCCCGAGCTCTTGAGCCACCTCGGTTCGCACCCCAGCAAACGGTCCAAGGCAGGGTGAGAGCGGCGGCAATAATATAGAGGGGATCTTGTAATAATTGAGAACCTGCTGGGCTGGACGAGACTCCCCAAAATCCCAGAGGACGCCCTCGGAGAGGCCGGTTGGGGTAGTGCTGACCCGTCCGGTAAGCCGCAAGGCTATATAATCGCCGGGCAGCATAAAATACGCCGCCTCACGTAGCACTGTGGTTTCGTTTCGGAACACCCAGGCGAGCTTCGAGGCGGTAAAGTTGCCGGGGGAGTTTCCAAAGCGCTTGAGGCAGGTTTCGTGGCCGATCGCCTCGAATGCCTCAGCGCCGATCTCGACCGCCCGGCTATCGCACCAGATAATCGCTGGACGCACCGGCTCTCCCTCGGCGTTCACAAGCACGAGCCCGTGCATCTGATAGGCGATTCCGATTCCTTTAAGTGCCTGAAGCTCTTTGGCGTGCGTGGTGCGAATAGTTTGGATCGCCCTGCGCACATGCTCCCACCACAGGTCTGGGTGTTGTTCCGCCCACCCAGGCCGTGGGGCCTGGATCTCAAGCTCTTGAGCTGGTGATGTAGCCTGTACCAACACCGAGCCGCTGGAGCCGTCGAGGAGACACGCCTTTATTGAGGAGCTGCCGACGTCGATCCCAAGAAGTGTTCCGGTCATAAGGTGTGTGGTTGCTTAGTCAGCCCTTGGTTTCTGTCGTGAGGCGACTCACGGTAGGAGGCCTCTTGGCTCGGGTCGAGCCTACTGCAGTCACGGTATCCGTTAAAAGTGGATTTTTTGTAACCGCGTGTCGTGGGGGGAGTCGTGGGCGCGGTGCGTGTGTGCGCTCATGGCCTCGGCTTTAATCGTGCGCGCGCGCGGCAATCCAAAAAGCATCATACCCTGCTGAAATTTCTAACGAAATTCGAGGATTGCCCTTGCTATCCCGCGGGTGCTCTTGTACTCTTGACAGCAAGTGGTTGGTGGAATTCTTTTCTGAAAAGAAGCCACAAACAGCGCTCTTTAAAAACTCTTCTGTCTTTGGTGCTTCCGTGATGCGGAACTCCGCGTAACAGCATCAAACCATTATAGTCTTTTTTACAGAGCGGCGTTCCATGATCGATTCGGTGGCAGGAGGGAGGAAGGTGTCGAAATTCTCGGCGCGAGAGAAGGTGTTGAGCGGGCTCTGTATCGTGTTCGGAGCAGCTCTCGTCTTTGGTGGGCGCGACCTCCCTGAAGTAAGCGCCCGCGAATCCGGCAATTCAAATCTCTTCGAAGAGCTAAAAGTTTTCACGGATGTTCTCTCGGTCGTGAAGCGTGATTACGTTTCCGATGTTGAGAATAAAAAGATCGTTGAAGGTGCGATTAAAGGTTTGCTCACAACGTTGGATCCGCACAGCGGATACCTCGATCCGGATTTCTACCAAGATCTGCAAGTTCAAACGAAGGGTGAGTTCGGTGGGCTCGGTATTGAGATCACAATTAAGGATGGACTGCTTGTTGTGGTTGCTCCGATGGAGGACTCTCCTGCAGAGAAGGCTGGTGTGCGGCCAGGCGATGTGATCGTTAAGATCGACGGTAAATACACCAAGGAGTTCTCTCTTGTTGACGCTGTGAAGCGACTCCGTGGGCCGAAGGGAAGTCCTATTCAGATCTCACTTGCACGGAAAGGTGTTCCCGATCTGATCGATGTCACGATCGTCCGCGACAATATCTCTGTTCGAAGCGTCAAGGCCCGCTACCTTGGAGATGGCTTCGGATACGTGCGAATCTCGCAGTTTATGGAGCAGACCGCTGATGATCTCAAATCGGCGCTCAACAAGTTAACCAAGGATAGCTCGCTTCCTGAGCTGCGCGGCTTAATCATCGACCTCCGTAACAATCCAGGTGGGCTACTCGCGCAGGCAGTGCGTGTCGGCGATATGTTCCTTAAGGAAGGGGTTATTGTGTACACCGACGGTCGGGTTGAAGCTCAGAAGCAGAAGTTCTTTGCTCACGCCCGTGGTACCGAACCGGACTATCCGATCGTTGTGCTCGTGAACGGGGGCTCCGCGTCTGCATCCGAGATCGTAGCAGGGGCTCTCAAGGATCACGGGCGCGCCCTCATCCTGGGAACGCAAACGTTCGGCAAGGGATCTGTTCAGACGATCACCCCGCTTGAGAACGGTGGAGCGCTGACCCTTACTACGGCGCTGTATTACACGAAGAGTGGTAACTCCATTCAGGCTCGAGGGGTTAAGCCCGATATTGAGGTCAATACGGGTGTAGGCTCAGAAGCGGTAGAAGTTCCAGCTACGAAGCGGTCCCCGCTATCAGAGATTCGGGAGGAGGACCTCCCAGGAGCTATCTCGAACCCGGACGGAGCTGGATCGAGCTCAGAGGGTGGGGCGCTCCAGAAGATCAACCAAACCCCGACAGTTCGGCCCGATCTTTCGAGTATCAATCCCGAGACCGAGGACCTTGCGACCTGGGGGAAGAAGGATATTCAGTTCCAGAGAGCATTCGACTTGTTGAAAACATTCAGTGTTTTCAAGGCTCCACAAGCCCCAACCACTTGAAACGAAAAGCCTCCTAGACTATACTCGCGCGGCTATTTAGGCGCGTAGCTCAGTTGGTTAGAGCGCTTGCTTGACAGGCAAGAGGTCCACAGTTCGACTCTGTGCGCGCCTATTCGCAGATATATTTCAGTATGATAGCCCACTCCTGAGAAGAGGTTGCTGTGGTTAAGCTGGTCGGCGCGCTCACGAAATAGCGCGGCTGGAATGGTACGGGAAATATCCCCGTGGCCTTGATCAGTGTTCGAGGAAAGTGTAGTTAAAGGGGTCTTATGCCAAAGATTAAAACCAACAGGACTGCGCGCAAGAAGTTCTCTATTAATAAGAAGGGAACGATCAAGCGGGGGACAGCGAACCACAGCCACAAGACGGGCAAGAAGAGCGCTAAGCGCACCCGTCGTTTGCGCAAGATGGATCTCGTAGACAAAACGAACGTTGCGGCAATCCGCCGGCAGCTCCCGTACGCGTAAGGTCGGGATAGGGTCGTTGGTTAAGAAGTTTTAGAGGTGTACCTATGAGAGTTAAACGAGGAACAACAAGCCGCCGCCGCCACAAGAGAAGGCTCAAGTTAGCAGAGGGATTTCGTGGACGTCGTAACGGGAGCTTTAAGCTCGCAAAGCTGGCAGTCGAGAAGGCCCTCCAATTTTCATACCGCGATCGTCGCGGTAAGAAGCGGGATTTCCGTGGTCTCTGGATTACGCGTATCAACGCAGCAGCTCGCATCAGTGGTCTTAGCTACAGCAAGTTCGTGAAGGGTCTCTCAGATGCAAACATTCAGCTCGACCGTAAGGTTCTTGCTGAGATCGCATTCGCTGATCCGGCTTCATTTGCCGTGATCGCAGAGAAGGCCAAGGCTGCTCTGTAAAGATCGCCAATGAAACGCCCGGGCACGCACAATCCCGGTGACGCATCAGCCGAAACCGGCGCCTACCGTGGAGGATTCCAGGTAGCGCCGGTTTCGTCGTTGTGGCTCCCGCGCTTAGTCGAGATCGATTCAACCTGGAACCCGAAGTCGTGGTCGCTGAAGCTCTTTGAGCGAGAGCTTGAAAATCCTGCCGCCCGTCTGCGCGGGATATTCGCAGGAGAATACCTGATTGGATACCTGGCCGCCCATGTTGTTCTGGACGAGGCGCACATCGTTTCGCTTGGGATCGATCCGGAGTGGCGAGGCAAGGGGGCGGGCCGTGCGATTTTGATGGATTTTCTTCGTATTGCAGGGCTGGAAAACATTACTGTTGTAACCCTTGAGGTTCGGGCCTCGAACGTCATAGCTCAGAAGCTTTATGAGCGAGCCGGATTTAAGGCTGCTGGGATCCGACGTCACTACTATTCTAATGACGGTGAGGATGCTATCACCATGCGGTATGAGAGCGATCGCAAGGGGTGATCGCGCATTTTGCCAACATGACGGAGGTGTCCTGTGTATAAGAAATTGGTTCGTCCGCTCCTCTTCTCGATGGCTCCTGAAACGGCTCACGACCTGATGCGCTCTGCGGCGATCGTAGCGAATATTCCGTTTGTTTCGGCCTGGCTCCGTTCAGTGTTTGCCGTAAATGATCCGCGACTTCGTGTGGATCTTGCAGGTCTCTCATTTCCGAATCCAGTTGGACTTGCTGCTGGCCTGGACAAGAACGCCGAGCTGCTTGGGCTCTGGAACGGTCTCGGTTTTGGGCACATCGAGCTCGGTACGGTGACCGCGCATGCGCAGCCCGGCAATCCGAAGCCTCGAATCTTCCGTCTCGCTGCCGACAGCGCACTCATCAATCGCATGGGATTTCCGTCCGAGGGAGCTGATCATGTTGAGCAACGCTTGAAGTCGCTGCGCGCCTCGTTTGCGGGGATCGCTCCGATCGGGATTAACATCGGAAAATCTAAAGTCACTGAGATCGACGATGCGATCCAGGATTACCAGTACTCATTCACCAAGCTTGCTCCACTTGTTGATTATGTAACGGTTAATGTTTCCTCACCAAATACTCCGGGGCTCCGGCAGTTGCAGGAGCGGGATCGTTTGACGTCGCTCTTAGGTGCGTTGCAGTCGATCAATCAGGACAGGAAGCCGATTTTCGTAAAAGTGGCCCCTGACTTGACGTTCTCTGCTGTTGAGGAGGTGTTGCAGTGTTGTTACGACACGGGCATGGCGGGTATCATCGCTACGAATACAACTATCGGTCGAGAAGGATTGCAGACCTCGATTGACGAGACGGGCGGACTCTCCGGTGAGCCGCTCAAAGCCAAGGCGCTTGAGATGGTCCGATTTATCGGCTCGAAGCTCGATGGGCGACTCGCCCTAATCGGTGTCGGCGGAATCTCCTGTGCGGATGACGCATTGGCGATGTTAGGAGCGGGCGCGTCGATGGTGCAGATCTATACGTCGTTGATCTACCAGGGCCCCGCTGTTGTAAGGCAGATCCTGACGGGTTTGGTTGAGTTTATGGACACGCACGGCTGCAGCTCCTTGCGTGACGCGGCAGGGGTGTTTTTAGAGAGGAAAGCGGCGTAAAAGCGGGTTTTTAGACCGGATTGGTGCGCATTATCCCGTCTGTCCTGCCAAAACTAGTAGCAATGCGCGATCAAAAAACTCCCATTAATTAAGCGTTTTAGCCTCGCTGTTTGACCTCGACGGGCATAGTGCGGTAGTATCCGTCAGTCGAAGAGGGTTTGCGCAGGTTGCTATACAGGGTTTCTTCGGGGCGTAAGCTACACGCATAGATGCTAGTCGTCGAGTCCCGCGGTAATCCCCACTGCTCTGCTGTTCTCTCGGAAGCAAGTTCCCAAGGGAGGGGAAAAAACTTGAAAACAAAGAGTCCCAAGACATCCAGCGCCAAGACATCCAAGTCAAAGGCATCCAAGCCAATCAGCAAGTCAAGCAAGGCAGCACTGTCCTCGAAGAAAGCAACCTCGGTAGCACGCGTGAAGGGCCCCGTTGCGCTCACAGCGGTAAAGGGCTCTAAGCCGGCCTCAGCCGTGGCTTCGCTAAAGGCGAAGGGGGTTGTTGTGCAGAAAGTTGCCGTCGCTCAACGAATAACCGCGACTGCAGTGGTGAAGAGCGAAGTTGCTCAGCCTAAGCAATCGAAGGCGAAGCTCTCCCTCGTAGCGAATGCTGGCTCGAAGATTCCAGCTACTAAAATCTCTCGTTCAGAACCAACTCAACCCGGAAGCAAGGTTATCACCGGAAACTTTGGGGTTGATACTACCGTCGCTAAGCCGGTTATCGCTGTGAAGGCTGGTGCTGTAAAGCCAACAACACCGGCGATGGCATTCAGCGAAGTGAGCAACTTCAAGGCAGGCGACAAGATCGTGTACCCGGGGCATGGCGTCGGAGAGATCGAGGGGATTCGGACCACCGTTCTCGGCGGTCAGGAGCACCACATCTACAATATCAAGATCCTTGATAGCGGCATGAAGGTAATGGTGCCGGTATCACAGGCGAGCGCTGTCGGTCTACGAAAGATTATCGACAAAAAGGCGATTGATGAGGTCTTCTCAATCCTGAAGGATCGAGATTTTAAGATCGACACGCAGACATGGAACCGTCGCTTCCGCGAGTACTCGCAGAAGATTAAGACTGGCTCGGTGTTTGAGATCGCTGTTGTGCTTCGAGATCTCTCCGTATTGAGCTCTGATAAGGAGCTTTCTTTCGGCGAGAAGAAGATGCTCGACATGGCTGAGTCGCTCTTGGTCTCCGAGATCGCGATCGCCAAGGCCCGTCCACACGATAAGGTTGTGGGTGAGCTCCGCGCACTCTTCGCGTAATAGCGACACCAGATAGTAGTAGCTGATCTCCGATGTCTTCCTACGCAGCGATCATCCCGGCAGCCGGTAGTGGTAGCCGAATGGGTGCAAGTGTGCCCAAGGTGCTCCTCTCTCTTTCTCCCGAGGGTCCCTCAATCCTCACGCAAACGGTAACCTGTTTCGAGCAGGACCCCGCCTGTGTGCGGATCGTTCTCTGTGTTCCGGCGGATTGGCACGGCCGATTTGCTCAAGAGGTACAGGGCTGCGCAAAAGTTCAGATCGTTCTGGGGGGCTCGTCCCGCCAGGAATCAGTGTCTAAGGGGGTCGCAGCCCTTGCTGCAAGCCTGGACGTGAATGAAGAGGAGTTCTCGGTCTTGGTGCACGACGCCGCTCGGGCCTGTATATCGCACGAGGTTATCGCCCGTGTGCGCGAAGGGGTCGCTCGTCACGGGGCGGTCACCGCAGCCGTACCGGTTGTTGATTCGTTGTGCCGAGCTGAGGATGGCGTGATCGCTCACCACGTTGATAGATCGCATCTCTGGGCTGTCCAGACCCCGCAGGGGTTTCTCCTGAAGGACCTCGTTGCAGCGCACCGTGATGCAGCGGAGCAGGGGATTGAGGCCTTCGATGATGCTGCGCTCGTTGCGCGCTTGCGGCCCGTACACGTTGTCGAGGGTGATCGGTTTAACATAAAAGTTACGCAGCCAGGGGACCTCGCGATTGCCGAGATGATCAGCAATAAACGAGAGGGATAGCGTTTTGTCTTTTAGCGGGAACTCTCATGTCCGTTGCGAGTGGGCTCTCTTACTAAACGGTATGATTTGGAGGAAAGAGTAACAGTATGACAGATCTTAGAATTGGACAGGGGATCGATATTCATCCTTTTCAAGAGGGCCGACGGTGCGTGTTGGGTGGAATCGAGATCCCTCATAGTAAGGGCTTGCTGGGGCATTCCGATGCGGATGCTTTAGTGCATGCGTTGATCGATGCGATCTTAGGCGCGATTGGGGCGCGGGATATAGGAACCCTTTTCCCGGATACGGATCAAAGCTTCAAAGACGCCGATAGCTGCCACCTCTTGCGAGAGGTGTGGCGCCTAGCGACGAATGAGAGCTGGAGCCTCGTAAATGCCGACATAACCCTGCTGGCGCAGGTTCCCAAGGTTAAACCGTATGTTGAGCAGATGCAGGCCAAGGTAAGCGCTATTCTAGGATGTGAACCTACACGGGTTACGATCAAGGCAACAACGACTGAGAGGCTCGGATTCGTTGGTCGCGAGGAAGGGGTCCTTGCCAGCGCGGTTGTGTTGTTGCAGCGCTAGAACCCTCCGAGTTTTCCCTCACGATAGCTTTTATGGCTCATCGTGGAATCGAGTGGGTGCCAAATGACTACTGATGGGGCATAACCCATTGTTTTTAGTGATGAATCACGTATTTCCGCGTGAACGTGAACGTGAACGTGAACGTACCCGATCGAGCAACTTTCTGCCCCGGCGATCGATAGCTAGCAGGGTGGTGAAAAAAGACTTCCTGTTGCGCATTTCGATAGTTTGACTGCAACTGCGTTGGAGCCACCGAAAAAATCCTCAACGTATCTCAGAGGATACGCTTCCGGTTTTTTCGTCGTCTCCGCCTTGTTTCGTCAAAACTCTCTAAATGCTCACTACGGAACCTTTTTTCACCACCCTGCTAGTAGTGTGCTTGATTATGAAAAACTGGATGTCTACCGCATAGCTCTGGAGTTCGTCGTCACTACGTTTAAGATTCGAGACCGGCTACCCAGGGGAAACGGAGAACTCCAAGATCAGTTTAAGAGCGCATCATTTTCGATTGTGCTCAACATCGCCGAAGGTGCTGGCAAGCCCAAACAAGCCGATAAACGGCGCTATTTCTCAATAGCCCGAGGGTCCGTCATGGAGTGTGGTGCCCTCTTTGATTTGTTCAATGCCCTTAGCCACCTCTCCCCGGACGAATATCGCACCGGAAAGCTTTTGCTTACACGGATTGGTGCCATGCTTTCTAAACTTTGCCTTCAGGGCGTGTGACCACACTTCTTCGGGTACGTTCACGTTTACGTGCACGAGCAATGTTCACGTCCGGAAACGCCAATTCTACCCACTCGATTC
>JBIJBZ010000256.1:0-3558 GCA_044344945.1 Bdellovibrionota bacterium
GGAAAGCTTTTGCTTACACGGATTGGTGCCATGCTTTCTAAACTTTGCCTTCAGGGCGTGTGACCACACTTCTTCGGGTACGTTCAATGTTTACGTGCACGAGCAATGTTCACGTCCGGAAACGCCAATTGTACCCACTTGATTCCACGAAGACCCATTTTAGAAAGCATGGCACCATTTTTGGCGCTCGCAGCAGCAGGCTTCATGAAGTATGCGGGCTAGGACCGAGCCAACACCAACGCCGACCGCGACGGTAGGTACAAACGCAGTAATCCATCCTCACTCGATGTGGTGTGCGTCACTGCTGGATCCACTCGCCCAAAACCACCAAACGAAGCCGCGTCGGTATCAAGAACAACGCGATAGCTTCCCTGTGGTACCCCTATCTCGCGTCCCTGATACGACTGCGAAGGGTGAAAGTTAAACACAAACAGTAACCCCGCTCGCTCAAAAGCCAGCACCTTATCATCGACGTGCTCGTAGCACTTGCGAGGCCACTCGTGTTCCAGGACCTTGTAATCCTCACCAAGCACCATCATGGCGCGATCGAACTCAGCTAGGAATCGGTATTTGAGTTCGAGGGAATCACGCAGACTCCACTGGCGCCGAGCGTAGTGGTATGACCAATTATTTCCCTCCCGCGGAAAATCAACCCACTCAGGATGACCGAATTCGTTCCCCATAAAGGTAAGGTATCCGTTTCCGGCAGTCCCAAAGGTGACAAGACGGATCATCTTGTGCAACGCTATCGCTCTATCGATGACGACACTCTTGTCGCTTACGCGCATATGCCAATACATCTCCTGATCCGCTAACCAGAAGATTATGGATTTATCTCCGACCAGGGCCTGATCGTGAGATTCGCAATACCCAATCGTCTTCTCTTCAGCTCGGCGGGCTGCAAGCTCCCGCCACATCTCGGCGACGTTCCAATCCTCATCTCGTGTGTGCTTGAGCAGCTTAATCCAGTAATCAGGAACCCCCATAGCGAGGCGGTAATCGAACCCTGAGCCTTGCAGGTCGATCGGCGCTGCGAGCCCGGGCATTCCGCTTACCTCTTCTGCAACGGTGATCGCGTCCGGCCGTAGTGTATGAATCAATCTATTGGCGAGGTTCAAGTACGCAACGGCATCCTCATCGACGTTTCCGCAAAAATAGTGGTCGTACGAGGCAACGCTCGTACCTAAGCCGTGATCGCGGTAGATCATGCTCGTCACACCATCAAACCGGTATCCATCAAACTTAAACGCGTCGAGCCAGTAGCGGCAGTTCGAGAGGAGGAGGTGGAGCGTTTCAATCTTGCCGTAGTCGAATAAACGAGTGTTCCATGTTGGATGCTCTCCACGAGCCCCTTCGTGGAAGTAGAGTGTGTAACTGCCGTCGAGTTTGCTTAGCCCCTCAAGCTCATTTTTAACTGCATGCGAGTGAACCAGGTCCATGATTACCGCAAGCCCAAGTCCGTGCGCGGTATCAATCAGCTCCATCAATTCCTCTGGAGTGCCGAAGCGAGACGACGGCGCAAAGAAGTTCGAGACCTGATATCCAAACGAGCCGTAATATGGATGTTCCTGCACAGCCATTAATTGAATTGTGTTGTAGCCGGCCATCGCGATGCGAGGGAGTATGTTCTTGGTGAACTCAGCGTAGGAGCCGACCTTCCCCTCCTCCTGAGCCATGCCAACGTGCGCCTCGTAGATTCGCGGCGCACGCTTTGGAACGCTGAAGCCGGGGTTCCTCCACCGGTACCGCTCTGCGGGTGACCACACCTGCGCGCTAAATATGTTGGTCGTTGGATCCTGAACTACTCTTCGACAAAAGGCAGGAATGCGCTCACCGGTAACCTGGGTTTCCCCTTCGTTCCAAGCAACAAGAAGTTTGTAGTGTTGCCCGTGAGTAAGCGCCGCGTGTGGCACTCGAAGTTCCCATGTGCCGTGCTCAAGCCGCTTAAAAGAGAACTGATCCGACCGCCTCCAGTCGTTGCATTCGCCGATGAGGGTGATTCCCGTTGCATGCGGAGCCCGCTCACGAAGAACCCACTCCTGACCGATTCGATGGAGCCCAAAGTACTCGTGCCCTGACGCGAAGTCGGCCAACGACGTCCTTGATTCCACCAGGCGTGCTAGTTGTTGCTCTGCAACCCACGCCCTGTGGGTAAGTGCGCCCTGATAGGGGCTTAGCCAGGGGTCGATAGTAACAATAGATGGGAGCGCGCCTTCTGCAGAGTTCATTAGAGGATGGTACGAGATTTACCCGCCGCCCGGAAGAGAGAAGAGTGGTCCCTGAGGGGCCCCCACAGCCGTACGCTTTGCAGCATCAAGGCCATACGAAACTTCCTTCAGGGCACGATCCAGCACAGAGAAATTCCAAGCAAGTAACAACGGAATCGCCATAAAAACACCAACCAACCACACTCTAAAGATCGCGGGCCTAAACCGTGAAGCGGTAATCACACTGAGCGCCACCGCAAGACCAAGCCAATTTAATGAATAGAGAACAAATTCGCGTCCGTAAAACAGATGTAGCGCAAGTTGAGAGCATATTCCCAAAATCAAAATCGCCGCTGTGGCGCCGGCTCGATAGGCAAAGGGAAGAACCCCAAAAAGAAGAAAGACAACCCCCATGCGAAAAAGATCTACATACCAAAGCTGATCTGAGGGGGTTGTGTTCAACTGCTCGAAGGACAACGACCAATAGCCGAGATATTTAACCACATCCGAATACCCAGGAACCGGGGGGACGAACGGGTACACCAACATCTGTGTAACAAGCGAAAGAAGAGCCTCCGGGGCGAGGCTGCTGACTGCGATCGGGCGCATGTAGGCGCTTTGTCCCCGCATGGGATTAAACTGATAGAACGGAGGTAAAGGATTGAGCATGTACTGAAGATTTGCCAGACCCCAAACAACAAAACAGCCAAAGGTGCATGCCAGACAGCCCATCAATACCCCTCGCAGGCACGCACGGCGGCCAGAATCTATGCCGAGCATTATCACTCGAAACGTTAGCGCTAGGAACCAGAACACCCCTTGAGTAATCGTGTATCCCATCGATAGAGGTAGCAGAAGTCCCCACCCGAGTACCTCCGACAAAGACACCTCTTTACAGCGGCGCGCAAGGAAGAACCAAGTGGGAAGAAGACCTGAGAGCCCGGACCATGCACAGGATTCAGGAATCGCTGCAAATAACAAGGATGAAAAAGATGCAAGAAAGAGGGCTGCAGCTAGAAAGCTCAGTCGACGCATTGCCGGACATGCTGCGCGGACGATGCCCCCGATGCATAGAGTTTGCAGGGCGATACCCAGAACACAAACTAGCCGGGCGTTAGTCAGTTGATTCACCGGCAGATGGGCGAGGATGAGGGAAACGGGCGTTACTAAAATTTGAAATAGCGGATGTTTGCCGACATGCCAATGCGTGTCTGCAAAACTCGTGATTGTACCTACTACCCGTGAAACGTCCGCATCAAAGATTCCACTTGAATAACTCTGAATGTTAGTGTTTCCGGGAAACGTTGCAAGCGCTACTAGGAAGCAACTCAACGATAGAAATAGAAGCCCG
>JBIJBZ010000224.1:0-4612 GCA_044344945.1 Bdellovibrionota bacterium
CCAGCGTTCTCATGGCGGTTGTGGCGGATGAGGGAGGAGGGATCTCCGACCCTGAGCGATCGGCTCTCCATGGCATAGGCAGTATGGCTGGTGTTGACTCCGTGGGTATGGGGATCGAGTTGGAGAGCTCCCTCGTGTAGCTGGTAAAATCGCGCAAAGGTGAGTGGTGTCTGTTCGATGGAGCGCGTCAGATAAACCCTGACAAGTATGATAGCTCGCGCGGTCACAAGAGGCGTGTGATTGGTGAAGATGAACAGATTGAGCGAGTGGCAACGCTTGACCTTCCAGCGCCGACCACCGGCTGCCAAAAGATCATGTTCTTTGCTCACCCGAGCGCGTCGACGGAAGAGACGCAGGCGATTCGCGAGCAACTCTTATCGGCTTTGATGAGTCTAGCCCCATAGGTCATCGGTCCTAACGTAAACGGATATCGCCAAGAGTCAAAGGCGTACGCTGCCATGCGCAACAATGGGAGGCGAGCGTGCCGCTCGCCGTTCTTCACGCAAACGGAAAGCGCCTGCGGCCGAAGGCTGTATTCGTTCCCGTCACGACCCCCCTTCGCCAGAGGCTACGGCGGGGCAAGACGGCGAGCGACATCCCCCTTCGCCAAGGCTCCGGAGGGATAGGCTGCCCGCCCTCCCGACTACTCCAGCGCCTTGATGCCTGGAAGCGAGTTGCCTTCAAGCAATGCGAGGAACGCTCCACCAGCAGTCGAGATAAAGCTGAACTTGTGTGCAAGCTGCATGTGGTGAATTGCGGCGTCGGTATCTCCGCCTCCGACGACCGTCAGTCCATGGGCCCCGGCTATGGACTCGCACATATCGTGTGTGCCCTTGGCAAACTCCTCGTTCTCGTAGGCGCCCATTGGACCATTCCATACGATCGTCTCGGCGGTGTGGAGCGCCTCTTTGTAGAGGAGGCTTGTAGCCGGTCCGATATCGAGCGCCATGGTGTCAGCCGGGATCTCTTGAACAGGTACAGCACGTCCGAGTCCCTTGCTATTCAATGCTGGAGCAACTACGACATCAACCGGTAGGTAGACCTTACAGTCCCGACGCGCGAGGGTCCCGAGAAGCTCCAAGGCTTTTGGTGCAAGATCTGGCTCGTAGAGAGAGCGACCCATCTGGAGTCCTTGCGCAGCAAGGAAGGTGTTTGCCATGGCACCGCCGATGATCAGCTTATCAGCTTTTGAGGCGAGGTTTACGAGAGCGTTTAGCTTGCTTGAAACCTTGGAGCCGCCGATCACTACGCAGAGGGGTTTCTTCGGGTTCTCAAGCGCCTGGTTGTAGTAATTAATCTCCTTCTGCATGAGAAGTCCCGCAGCCTTAACCTTGAAGAGCGCTGGAACTCCTACCATCGACGCATGACTGCGGTGTGCAGTTGCAAATGCGTCACCGATAAAGATCTCGCCGAGTTTTGCGAGTTGAGCGCAGAACGCAGGATCGTTCTTCTTCTCTCCTGGTTGAAATCTGAGATTCTCAAGGAGCAGCACCTGACCATCCTGGAGATCAGAAGCCATCTTGGTGACCTCTGGACCCACGCAGTCTGGAGCAAGAGCAACATCGGTGTTGAGTAGCTCAGCCAAGCGGCGCGCAACCGGCTTCAATGAGAACTTAGGATCAACTCCTGAGGGCTCTCCCAGATGCGACATCACGATTGCGCGACCACCTTGTGAGATTACCGCTTGGAGTGTTGGGAGAAACTGCTTGATGCGATTGTCATCCGTGATCTCAAGTTGCTCGTTGAGGGGCACGTTGAGGTCTGCTCGAATGAGAACTCGCTTGCCGTTAAACTGTATGCTCTGTAACTCCCGCATATGTACATCCTTAGCCAAAATTAATCCCCAGAGGGCTTACAAAAAAACACGCACCGCAACGGTGTCAAGCGAAGGAGCTTCGGTGTTACCCAAACGTTCATGTTGACACCGACTCTCGGCCGCAGAAAGTCAGATCCCCGTCGGCTCGCTAATCCACTCAGTTTGTACACGAAAATTTGTCGCAAGTACACGCTCCAAGGCGCGAACTCCGAAGGTCTCGCTTGCATAGTGTCCCATGCAGATTACCGAACATCCGAGATCTTGAGCGGAGTGATACGCTTCTTGCTTTGGCTCTCCTGTAATCAAGAGATCGAGGTTGCGGGCAACAACCTCGGGAATGACGGAGGTTGCAGAACCGGTGGCGATACCGATTTTTTGTGCGTGATTTTTCCCGAAGGGAAGGGTCAATGGGGGCGTGAGAGCTCCTTCGCAGCCAGCAAGGCGTTCAGCGATCTCCGTTATTGGGCGGGGAGAGGGAAGTTCTGCCATGCATCCGATCGGTGAACCCTTGTACTCAAAACATGGAGTAGTCGAGACAGCTCCTAAAACCTGAGCAAGTTGCACCGCGTTTCCCAGTACGGGGTGTCCGTCGAGGGGAAGGTGTGCTGCGTAAAGGGAGAGCCCTTCTGTCAGGCATAGTTCGAGCTTCCGGGCCCAGGGCCCGACGACCGGACTGCTTTGACCCCACAACACGCCGTGGTGTACCACGAGGAGCTGGCATCCCCGTTTCAGAGCCTCCCTCATAACTGAGATACCAGCATCTACGGCGAAGCCGATCTTTGAGATCGCACCGCGTGAGCTCTCGATCTGGAGTCCGTTGTACGCCATATCGGAGTAGCCTGATATCTGCAGCTCTGAATTCAGGTACGAAACGAGTTCCGGGAGGGGTATGGTTGGGGTCATGATGGTAGGAGGGTATTGGGTGTTGCTGGTGTGGTCAATGGGGGTGGTAACGTAGTGTGAGTTCAGCCCGGAGGCGAGCTCGGCCTTGATGATCGTAGTCGTCGGTGCGGGGTTGCTCTTGTGAATGATGGAAGTGCTAACTATAGAGAGTTAGTAAGTTTCCGGCTGATGCATCGGTAGAGAAAATGGGATGTTGCTGACGGTTGCCTCTGATTGGGGGTATCTGCTACCGTTTGCCCTCTGGTGGGAATTGCCCAACCAGGGTGGATTATAAGAGGTCAAGAACTCATGGGATGGTTTACTCGCAGTAAGGCTCCAAAGCAGACAGTAGAGGTGGCTGAGCCCCTTCAGTTGCCGGATGACATTTGGACAAAGTGTCCGAAATGTGAAGCCATTTTGTACACAAAAGACCTCCGCCGAGCTTTCGGCGTCTGTCCTAAGTGCACGCATCACTTCCGCTTGACGGCTCGCCAAAGAATTCCAATCTTGGTCGACCGACACTCTTTCATAGAGTTAGACAGCAACCTGCGATCGGTTGATCCGCTTAATTTCAAGGATAAGAAGAAGTACAAGGATCGGCTCAAGGATACTGAGAAGAAGACAGGCTCGGTTGAAGCCGCTATCACGGGGCGGGCTCGAATCCTGAATATACCGGTGATGCTAGGTGTTTTCGACTCGTCCTTCATGGGCGGAAGTATGGGTTCCGTTGTGGGCGAGAAATTGACCCGTCTGATTGAGCTCGGAGTAAGCGAAAAACGCCCGGTTATCATAATCTCCGCCTCAGGTGGAGCGCGGATGCAGGAAGGGCTCTTCTCGCTGATGCAGATGGCGAAGGTTAGTGCCGCACTGGCTCGACTTGGCCAAAACCACATCCCGTACATTTCAATCCTGACCGACCCAACCACGGGTGGCGTTGCCGCATCGCTTGCGATGCTTGGTGACCTTATTATCGCCGAGCCTGACGCTCTGATAGGCTTTGCGGGTCCCCGAGTAATCGAAGGGACGATCAAGCAGAAGTTACCTGAGGGCTTCCAGCGTTCTGAGTTCCTCCTCGACCATGGAATGGTCGACAGAATCGTCCCTCGAACTGCCATGCGCGACGAGCTAGGAACGCTGCTTAGAAACTTCGGTTTTGGTATCTAACCCCTTTCGCCACTCCCGCGGGCTGGTTAAGGTGTGGGGGTGAAAGTTTCTTCTATTTTTTACCCCCTTCCCCGGATATGCCGTAGGCGTGGCAGTCCGCTGGTCGGTGCACAGTTTGTCGCGAGCTCGGATATTCGTATCTTCGTGGCAACTCTCGTTTTGTTAGCACCGGTGTTTCTGTGCGGCGGAATCTCGAAGGCATGTGCGCAAACGAATAGGCAGCCGTTCACATTTAGCGAGGACTCTTCAGCGTCAAAATCGGCGGAGAAAGTGGCTGTTCAGCAGGCTGTGAAGCCAACCGCAATTCCAAAAGCGCCCGAGGGCTTAGATTTTCAAGCTCCCATAATCGAGTTCAAAAAAGATACGCACGAGATCGTCGGCAAGGGTGGAGTCGTAATCTCCGAGGGGGGCGTTCAGGTTCAGGCCGACCAGGGTACATTCAATACTGAGACGAAGGTCGGTGACGTTTCGGGCAACGTATTGATGACGAGCTCTGAAGGTGTGGTAGCCGCAGAGGCTGCAAAGGTCCGTGTCGAGAGCGAGACAGGAGAATTCTCGAAGATTCAGTTCGATGTCGAAGAGGGGGGATATCGAGTGAATGCTGACAAGGCCCGGAAGACCTCAGAGTTCGAGTTTGAGCTTGAGGACTCTGAGATGACGACCTGTCGGTGTAAGGACGGATCTAAGCCTTGGTACATCCTCTCTGACACCTGTAACATCACGCAGGGTGGTTATGCCCACGCCTATGGT
>JBIJBZ010000159.1:0-7886 GCA_044344945.1 Bdellovibrionota bacterium
GATATTTTACTCGCCCTACATGGTATTCCCCGTCAAGCAGGAGCGATCATCAGGTCTTCTGCCGGGACAGATGGGGATGAGCAATCAAAATGGATTCCAGCTGTCACAACCTGTTTTTGTGGCCATCGATGAAACAGCCGGATTTACGGTAACTCCATTCGTCGCTACCAAGTCTCGATATGGAAGTGATTTTACATTTGAGAAGGTCTTCTCCGAGACGCACTCTGTGAAAGGGGGTGTTTTGTATTCGGATGAATCGTGGCGTGGCGATGACTTGAGGGGCTTGAACGTAAGCGGTATTTCGGACCCAACCATCGATACGCATCGTTTCGGTGGCTTCTATAACCAGAGTTGGACATCCGATAAAGATTCCCCGTCGCCTGTGCAGTTCATAGCCGATGGACACTACACCAGTGATAACCTCTTCCTACGAGAGATCGTCGAGCCGAACATTGGATCCCCGCAGGCGCAGTGGTTGGTTTCCAGTGCAACCGTACGGGGCACAGCCTTTTCGGCTCTAAGCCTTGAAGCGCGCTCTGAATACAACCAGATGTTGATTGCACCGCAGGATACGCAATTCCAACGCGCGCCCGAAATTGCGGCTTCCACGATGAAAACCTTCCGCCCCTTTGGCATGAATCCGTTGGGACTTAAGTTGCAAACGAGCATCGATAGTGTTGCGACAGAGTTCATCCGGCAAGAGGGGTATGACGGAACTCGTATCGATATACACCCGAAGGTTGCGGTCCCGTTTCACGTTGAGAATTACGCTCGTGCCCAGGCTGCCGTCGAGCTGCACCAAACTCAATATAATCTGCGCAATACGATGTTGCCTGCTGGAGCCACGCCGCTTCCGGACGGTTCAACCGAACTTGCAAGCTCGGAGAGTCGCACGCTGCCGATCTTTAGTTACGGCATGACGACTGGAATTGAGAGGATCTACGGCGTGGAGCGAGATAGCTGGTTCTCCAAGGTTGTTGGTATGGGCATCCAGAATGAGGGGTTTGAACTTACCAAACTCAAGCACACGTTCGAGCCCCTGGTAAGCTACGCCTACATCCCGGATGTGGACCAGACGTATAACCCGAGCTTCGACCAGCTCGATCGATTTCGGCACCGTAGCCTCGTTACGTATGGAGTTACGAGTCGTCTTTACGGACGATTCTCTGAGCCCTACGAACGGACGCGGGAAGTTGAGGATCTCACCTCCGCGGGGCAGACGATACCGATGTTCGATCTGACTCAGTCGATGATGGACTTCGGGCGGGGATTGATCCTGGCGCCGGAGAAAGCCGTTGATACGCGCGAAGGACAGATTCGAGAACTTGGAAACATCTATCTCAGGCAGGGATACGATTTTGTCCAAGCACACAAAAACAACGATGAGGATCCTTCCGCGAATGGGTTCACCGATTGGAACCCGGGCTTTGTACTTTCGCCTTCGAATTACCTATCGGCGGCCGTTGATGCGAACATCAGTCAGGAGAGTAGCTCGTTGTCGAGTTACAGCGTGGCCTTGGGATTTCGAGACGATAGGCAGGATATGTTCCGTACTCGATACACCTTTGTGAATGACGTAATTAGTCAGATTGAGGGGAATCTTGAGCTCACGTTGGGAGAACGGGTGCGAGCTGGTGCGTACGCTCGCTACGATGTCATGGACGGAGAACTCATTCAGGGGCAGGGGCTTTTGCGATTTCTGAATTCGTGCAAATGCTGGAGCCTTGATCTCGGAGTGGGACAGACCATAAGCCCGTCGGCAAAGCAGTTCCTCCTGAGTTTGAACTTCGGCGGGGTCGGTTCGGTGCGCCAGGGCATGAGTTTTGCCCAGTAACATATTGAAAAGTTTTGGGAAAATTGGCAGTCTGCAGGGGGTAAAGCGGGTTGCGGTCGAGCCGGGCGGACTAAAACCGGTTTCTGGTCTTTGAGTCATCGGTGCGCTAGTCTCAAGAGCGTTAGCGGAGGCCGAAATAGGCATTCATCAGAAGGTGTTAGAGCGAAGGAGATATCGTGAAAGTTCTCGTAACTGGAGCAGCTGGATTTATCGGAAGCAACTTGGTTCATTATCTTTTCCAGGAGCGCCCAGAGTGGAAGATAACAGCTCTCGACCTTCTGACATACGCGGGTAACTTAAAGAACCTCTCCTCGGTGCTTGATTCCGGGCGGGTTACATTTGCTCGGCTCGATATTACCGATGAGGCTGGGATCGTAGAGTTGTTCGAACGCGAAAAATTCGATCTCGTATTTCATCTGGCAGCCGAGAGCCATGTGGATCGCTCAATAATGTCATCATTAGAGTTTGTGCGGACGAATGTACTAGGAACGCAAGTTCTGCTCGATGCCGCACGCAATACCAAGGTTGGGCGATTCGTACATATCTCCACTGACGAGGTGTACGGTTCTCTCGGGCCAACGGGAGCCTTTGTTGAGACGACCCCACTCGATCCGACAAGTCCGTATGCAGCTTCCAAAGCCGCTTCGGATCTTATGGTGCTTGCATCCTGCAAGACCCATGCGTTTAATGCATCGGTAACCAGATGCACTAACAACTACGGTCCGTTTCATTTTCCAGAGAAGTTGATACCGCTCTTCATTACGAATGCAATGGAGAGCAAGAACCTTCCTCTATACGGCGATGGGATGAATGTTCGCTCGTGGCTGTACGTTACTGATCACTGTGATGCGTTGCTTCGCGTGGCAGAGAAGGGGGTAGCAGGCGAGGTCTACAACATCGGCGGAGGTCCCGACGCGGAGCTTCCGAATAGAGATGTAACGTTCGCCATACTAGATATCCTCGGAAAGAGCCGTGATCTCATTCAAAAGGTCGGAGATCGACCGGCGCACGATCGGCGCTATGCAATCGACCATGCCAAGATGACGCGAGAGCTCGGATGGAATCCATCCACCCCGTTTCGAATCGGAATTGAGAAAACCGTCGCGTGGTACCAAGAGAATCGCGCGTGGTGGGAAGAGATCAAAAGTGGCGCGTACATGTCCTATTACGAGAAGAACTACGCGAATCGGGGGTAGGGGCAGTGAAGATTCTTCTCTTTGGCGGTAGTGGTCAGTTGGGGTTTGAGCTCAGAAAGCGAGCTGCGGATCTCCATTTTGATCTCGTGTCTCCCGTCACGACTGAACTCGATATCACCGATCGTGTGCAGGTAGGGAATCTCATCGCTACCTTGCGACCCGCTGCGGTAATAAACAGCGCGGCCTATACCGCGGTGGATAAAGCGCAAGAGGAGTCCGAGCGAGCGTTGGCCATTAATGCAGAAGGTGTGCGAAATATCGCTGAGGCGTGCGTTCGGTGCGAAAGCCGTCTGGTTCATATCTCGACCGATTACGTATTTGATGGATCTCTGGGTAGACCGCTTCGGGAGGATGATCCCGTTAATCCGTTAAGTGTGTACGGTAAAACGAAACTGGCAGGAGAGGAGTACGCTCGTTCAATCTGTGGAGAGAGCGCTCTCATAGTGCGAACGCAGGCACTGTATGGGCAGCGGGGTGTCAATTTCGTGCATACGATGCTGAAGCTCTTTGCCGAACGCGAGGAGCTCAAGATCGTAAACGATCAGTTCGTATCCCCAACATGGGCAGGCTGGTTGGCTGAGATCCTGCTTGATCTCGTTCGTCTACCGGTTGGAGGCACCTTCCACGCATCGTGTGATGGCGTCGTTTCATGGTTTGACTTTGCATCTGAGATTCAACGCCTGGCGGCTGGGAGTTTTGAGGGGAAGCGTTTGGCTCGGCTTGAACCAACAACCGCAGCAGAGTTGAAGCGGCCTGCCACCCGTCCCACATTCTCAGCGTTCGATACGTCCAAGTTGTCGGGCGTACTAGGGCGACCGGTTCTTGGGTGGCAGCCAGCGCTAGAGACTTTTTTGCGTGAGATCGGAGTTTGTTAGAGGGATAATGGGAAGTTCCACAGATATTTTAGCGATTGTGTTAGCGGGAGGACAGGGGAGCCGCTTCTGGCCCCTCAGCCGTGGGCGTTTGCCGAAGCAGTTTCTCTCCATCAGCGATAACGGAGAGAGCCTCATTCAGGCTACCTGTCGTCGCGTAGAACCCCTTGTTGGGGAAGCCAACATCTGTGTAGTGGCTAACCAGACATTGCAGCCGCGAATCCTTGAGCATGTCCCGCATGCGCGAATGATCATCGAGCCAGAGGCGCGAAACACCGCAGCGTGCATCGGTCTCTCTGCCGTGTGGAGTCTGGTTGCTACTCCGGGGCATGATCCAGTTATGGTGGTTCTGCCGGCTGACCACGCTGTTACAGACGAAGATTTGCTGCGAAGGGCGCTTGCGGAAGGAGTTCAGCAAGCTCGCGAAAATGACGTGCTGGTAACGATAGGTATCCCACCAACCCATCCAAACACCGGCTACGGTTACATCAAGCGTGGACAGTCTCTATCCGGTAGAACCTATCAGGTTGACCGGTTTTATGAGAAGCCGAACCTTGAGCGTGCCGAGCGGTACCTCGAAGAAGGGGGGTATAGCTGGAACTCCGGTATGTTCATCTGGCGTGCGAGTGTCGTTCTGGAGGCCTTCAAAGCGTATCTACCCGCGATGTACTCCGGACTTGTCGCGATTCGGGCGGAACTCGAGAAGGGCCAACAAATAACCCCCCGTATCGAGGAGCTCTTCTCTCACTTTGAGTCAATCTCGATCGACTTCGGGGTGCTTGAACATGCCAAGAACTGCCTTGTGATTGACGCAGAGGAGTTCGGTTGGAATGATGTGGGTTCATGGGACCAGTGGGCGGAGAACTTTCAGGCGGATGCCGAAGGTAATCTGCTGAAGGGAGATGCCTTGGCGATCGATAGCACGGGATGTGTAGTGCGCTCTCATGATCGTTTGATCGCCGCGGTAGGTCTAAAGGATATCGTAATCGTCGACTCCGGTGATGCGCTTCTCGTGGTTTCCCGAGAACATGTCCAGGATGTTCGTAAAGTGGTCAGTGAATTGAAGAGCAAGGGACGAACCGAGCTTATCTAAGATTTAGATTGAGGAGATAGTACTATGGCACAGAAAACAGCGCTCATAACCGGAATTACAGGACAGGATGGATCGTATCTGGCAGAGCTTCTTTTGAGTAAGGGGTACAAGGTATACGGAATGGTGCGTCGGGCATCCGTCGAGAAGTTCGAACGGATCGAACATATCCGGAACCAGATCGAGCTGATTCAAGGGGATCTACTCGATCAGTCATCGCTCGTATCGGTGCTCAAGCAATCGAAGCCTCAGGAGGTGTACAATCTCGCAGCTCAGAGTTTCGTTCCTACCAGCTGGGCACAGCCAGTATTAACAGCTGAGTTTACTGCTGTGGGTGTTACGCGGCTTCTTGAGGCTATCCGTGCGGTGGACTCCTCTATTCGCTTCTATCAGGCATCAAGCTCCGAGATGTACGGAAAGGTGCGAGAGACCCCCCAAACCGAGCTTACGCCGTTCTACCCACGCTCGCCGTATGGGGTAGCAAAGGCATATGGCCACTACATCACCGTGAACTATCGTGAGAGCTATAACCTGTTCGCCGTTTCCGGAATCCTCTTCAATCACGAGTCGCCCCGTCGTGGTCTTGAGTTTGTAACCCGCAAGGTTACCGATGGTGTTGCCCGTATTAAGCTGGGTCTCGCAAACGAGCTTCGCATGGGAAATCTCGATGCTCGTCGAGACTGGGGCTTCGCCGGTGACTATGTAGAGGCGATGTGGTTGATGTTGCAGCAAACGGAGGCGGATGATTACGTTGTTGCGACCGGTGAGACGCATACGGTCAAGAAACTGGTTGAGATCGCGTTTGAGCATGCAGGATTGGAGTGGGAGAAGTACGTAAAATTGGATGCCGCATTTATTCGTCCCGCTGAAGTCGACCTCTTAGTTGGAGATCCTTCAAAGGCGATGAAGCAGTTAGGATGGAAGCCAAAGGTATCGTTCGAGCAGATGACTCGGATGATGGTCGATGCTGACATCGAGCGTCTGTCTTCGAATCGATAAAGAGCGATTAACGTTGTGAAAACGCTCGTTCTTGGTGCCGCAGGCTTCGCTGGTCAACACCTCGTTGAACATCTCCGTGAATGCGGAGATGAGGTGTACTGCGCCGGCTTGCGGCAGCGTGGCGTCGCATCCAAGCATGAGATCCAACTAGATATCACCGATGCTCACGCCGTTCGCGAAGTCGTTCATAAACTTCGACCTCAGGTTGTCTATCACCTCGCAGGTATCGCGTTTGTGCCTGAAGCCGAGAGTGATTTTAGCCGGGTGCTTCAGATCAATGTTGGTGGAACTGCAAACGTAACTCGGGCGTGTCACCTTCTAAACACCGGTATCTCTCTGTTGTTTGTGAGTTCTGCTGAGGTCTACGGAGTGATTCAACCGGGAGAACTGCCGATTACGGAGGAGACTCCGCTGCGGCCAGCCAACAACTACAGCCTCAGTAAGCGCATGGCTGAGCTCGTTGTCGAGCGCTATGCGCGCACAGGCTCTATCGCTGGCTCGGTCGTGCGTCCCTTTAATCACATCGGGCCCGGACAGGATTCGAGGTTCGTAGCATCGAGCTTTGCCTTACAGCTTGCCAAGATCGCGCATGGTCAGATCGCACCGGTTCTGCAGGTCGGTAATTTAGAGGCGCGGCGCGACTTCTCTGATGTGCGCGACATCGTTCGCTCGTATCGAATGATAGCGCAGTCGGGTGGTGGGATCTTTAACGTAGGCTCGGGCCGGTCGCGGATGGTGCGCGAGCTTCTTGATATCCTCATCTCTGTTTCTGGTGTCGCTGTCGATGTGCAGACGGATCCTGAACGGATGCGTGGACCTGAAGTTCCTGAGCTGTACGGTTCGTATGAGCGCGCTCAAAGTATGTGCGGATGGCAGCCATCAATTCCCTTGGAGCGTTCACTTGAAGATGTGTATCGCTACTGGCATGATCTAATTGCAAGTGGTGTTCCGGTTCCGTGAGTGTCCACTAGTTTGTACATCGCCGGTAGTTCCCTGCCTCGTGCCGTGTCGGTTTGGTCAACACTGCGAATCCCGTTAGTTGGTGTAGTTAGCCCGTATTTTTCATGAAACTGCGTCGCGAGAGCGCCGAGAGTGGTGATTATTCGGGGCCGAAGGGCGAATTCAACTAAGTATCTTCAGGGCGGAATCGTATCGAGATACCTTCCGGTCTGAAGGTAGTATTTGGGACCGAAAAAGCACCATTATCGGCGCTCGCAGTAGCAGGCTTCATGAAATATGCGGGTTAGTCGCCTATCTCTTAGGTTGCTCATGAAAATCTCGGGCACAGGCCACGCGGGGAACCCTCCAACTGATAAAAGTCCATGAGTCAAATCAGGCTCTTATCAATACGCTGCTGCGACTGACTCCATTTTTTACTGATGTTTCGCCGCGAATGCTCCGACTCGTAAGGCACGGGCATCCTACTCCTTGTACCTACCCACTAGTAGTAAAAGCCCACACGGAACTATGGAAGAGAGCCCAAGAAAGGTCCTACTTATCGACGTTGCCCGGACTTTGCGAGAGCAATTAAGTGCGCTCCTTCCTTCTGCCTATGAGGTGCAGAGTACTGTCTCCACAGAGGCTGTGTTTCTGGCGCGAACGACATCTCCAACGGTGATCGTCATCGATGCAACGGTATCCGATCTGTGCGACTCCACCCTTATTCAACAGTTGCGTCAGCATGTATCCGGCTCTTCGCTCTTGGTGATTTCTCCAGCGGGGGAGGTGAAAGCTGCCGTTGAAGCGATAAAGAGTGGCGCCTCAGAGGTACTCGACGGTGCTGCTACAAGCCGAGAGCTTGTCGAAGTTATTGAGAAATTATCGAAGACAACCTCAGAGAGTGAAGTGGTTGCAGCAGAGCTTCCTCGTCGCTCACGCCGTGATACCAAAAACAT
>JBIJBZ010000007.1:0-38924 GCA_044344945.1 Bdellovibrionota bacterium
ATAGTTAGTTCAGTGGTAGATGGCGCTCAGTTGGTGAAGTTGTCGGTGCGCGAGGTCCATACCGAGACGCATATGGTCCTGCTCAGGGATATCTTGCGAACAACAGGGATCGTTCCGCTCTTTATCGAACGCGCAGTAAGCGATTCCGCGTGGGAGTCTCGTCCACCGAGTTGGTTCCTCGACTCTATGGTGCATAAAGGAGATGTAATCGTTGGGTGTATCGCAGGTCGATACGTCGAAGATTCTCCGCTTGTAGACCTTGAGGTGGGGGAGCTCGAAGATTCTCGCACGGTTCTCTCTCGTTCGCTGTTTACGATTACGGTTCAGGCAGGTGGGTGGGCGGGAGCCCCACTCCATCGACTGGCGCATGACACAAAGTTGTCTATCCTCGGGGTCGTTTCCGCCACGAATGATATTGAGTGGTTTGATGTGCCGGTAGCAGCGCCAAGCGGCGAGGCGCCAGCAATCCATCTAACAGCCGATCATATTTTGCGCGAGGGTGAGCGCTATCTAGTAAGTGGAACCCCCGAAGAGGCACATCGCAGGGAGGCGCTCAGCGCATTGTCGTTTGAGGCGGAGGCGGCTTCGTCCGAGATTGAATCACCCGATGTGGGAATTGTCGAGTTGATTCTGACACCGCGCTCCGAGCTTATTGGCAAGACGTTGGCAGATCTCCATTTTCGAGAGAAGTATGGGTGCCAGGTGCTTGCTCTGTGGAGAGATGGAAAACCACTGCTGTCCCTCTCTTCTGGGTTACCGCTGCTGTACGGCGATGCTCTCCTGGTGCAGGGGCCCCGCAAGAGCATCCCTGTCTTAGCGAAAGATCCTGATATCCTCCTCCTCTCTGAGCATCGACAGACTCCGAGATTATCCAAGAAGTCACTGTACGCCATATTCGCCCTACTCATGCTGGTGTTTATTCCTCTGTTCACGAACATTCCCGTTCACGAAGCGGCGTTCTTAGCTGCGTGTGCAGTCGTATTCACGGGAGCAATCTCAATGGAGCAGGTCTACCGGGAGATCGACTGGCGAGTGGTGTTCCTGTTGGCACTCATGATCCCCTTGGGGCACGCCGTCGAACATGTAGCCTCTACAGCGAACCTGGCGCCGCTCTTTAGGGGGATTGCGGACACTATCCCGCCTGCGGGATTAGCCTTGGTGTTTCTAGTCTTAGGTAGCTTCGTGAGTCAGGCCATCGATAGCTCAGTTGGAGTTATCTTTTTAGGGCCGATTGCTATTGAGCTGGGGCGTCAAACTGGCTCGTCTTCAACGGCGCTCTTAACGGCTGTAACGCTCGGGAGTTCGCTTGCATTTATGTTTCCGACAAGCTCTCGATCTAATCTTCTGGTCACGGGAGCCGGAGGATACAAAACTCGTGATTTCATCAGAGTAGGGTTTCCCTTTACGATTGTGGTGGGCCTCGCGATTCTGGCTGTTTTGGTGCTTAAGGATTTCTAGCTAAAACGTTATTTTTGTCGCCGTTTTAGGAAAAAACCGTCGATTGAGCTGCGAAGCATAAAGTGGTTCGCTTGAGGGTCTGATGCACCAAAATATTTCTGCTGGTAACATATTCGCAAGTCCCTGATCCGTCGCCATAAAAAGTCGCAAAAAGGCCCTAAATATTGAGTTTTTTGCGGCTTTGCCCGAAGGATACTATTAGGGGAAGGAGAGTGGTCAGGCTCCTTTTTGGTTCGAGGTTGTTTTCGTGAAGTGGTTGTTTAGTTCAATTCTTTTGCTCATATCGGTTCGTGTTGAAGCGCAGACATTCGTGGCCCCCTCGCAGGAGTATGCACTCAGCTTCTATATGGATAGTGAGGGCGTTGCCGCGGATTCGGCGGTTTCAGACCTCGGAGTTCCATCACGGGACTCCCGATCTTTTCGAATTAGAGTTCATTCCAAGAAGAGAGCCGTATATGCGGACTCATGGGGCTCGCGGTTAATCTGCTCCGTGGTGTCCGGTTCGATACGGTGCGAGGAGCGAGCCTCATTCGTAGACGATGCAGTGGGAGTGCAGTGTACTATCTCTGTGCTGTACCTTTTCTCTGGAAGCCGGCGCGGCGGCTCGTGGAATGCTCTCTTCCGAGAGTATATGCAGTGTGAGGATGGGTGGTATCGGTCGCTTGAGTACTCCGGTCGAGCCCGGGTGCGAGCAGCCAATTAGCAAGCGTTTTCCTCACCGACGTGGTGGTCCGCGGAATGTCTGGTACGAGACAACCTCCATGTGCGCTCGAAGGGCGGCCACCACCTCGTCGCTCATCAATCCATCGCTTAACTTAACCAGATCTTGTATCGCCGTAAGGCAGAGATTGGCGTGATCCCAGTCGGGGCACCGCTCGCTCCCCACACGAAGCTCCAAGATGAGTTTCCTCCACTCGGTCCGAGACCATGGCCCTAACGTGAGGAGCGAGCGCTTGTTGCCATGAGCGGCAGGTCCTACCAAGGTGATCTGGCAGAGATTTGGATCGAAGGCTGTTGCGCCGGATTCCATAGGGCTAACCGTTTCTAATATTGAGTGTCATGATAGTTCTGCCAATCGTAACGCTCCCATTAGGACCAAAACGGGCTACGACTGAACCCAGGGAGTGCTTGGGAATCTCTGGGGTGCTCAGGTCGACAGGATTCGGGGCGACCAACTCAGTAAGCGGCCCGGTCAGCGCTTCTTGTTGTAATGCGCGGTTAGGTTCTGTCCCTGGCGAGGATGTAGCTCCTGGCCGGATAGGGTCGATGGTGCGTGTCATATGATGTTCTTCGGCCCTAGCGGCCGCTCCCCTTTAGTTAGATGCCTGGCTAGCGACTTTGGTGTATCTTTCGCGTGCGCACGACCTAAGCCATGGTAACCTGCTGAAACGGCGATGTGATTCGTTGGGGGTAACAGGGAGTAGGGACTCTTGTGCGCAGGCCGCCGACGAGATCACAAGGGTATAGGTGGCGTCGAGTTCATGAGCCGCTCTCGGAGTTGTGAGGGGGTGGTGGCCGTAGTACAACTGAGCGCACCAACAGTATCAATCATAACGGAGAGGGTATGGCCAAGAGTAATCAGATCATAACGATGCGGGGAACACCGAAGAAGGTCGAGGGGGCTGCAGTTGTTGAAGGGGCCCAGCTTCCTCCATTCACCCTCTCAGGTGTAGACCTTGCTGATGTAACAAACGCATCTTTTGCAGGTAAGGTGTTGGTGCTGGTATCGATACCGAGTATCGATACCCCAGTGTGTGCAGTAGAAACGAAGCGATTCAACGAGGCTGCCACAGAGCTCTCAACCGATGTAGTTATTGCATCAGTGAGCCGTGATCTCCCGTTTGCTCTGAAGCGCTGGTGCGCAGCAGAGGGAGTTTCTCGAGTGGTAAGCTTGAGTGATTATAAGCATCGCACGTTCGGCAAGGCTTTCGGCGTGGAACTGCCTGAGCTTGGAATTCTTGCTCGTGCCGTTTTTATCGCGGACAGGAGCGGTAAGGTAGTGCATGTGGACTACGTCACTGAGATCGGTGAGGAGCCTGACTATACGGCTGCGTTAACAGCCATTAGACAGTGCCTGTAATGAGATTGAGCGGATCCGTAATTCAGGCTCATCGTGCGAAGTTCGTTCGGCCTGTCATTACTATCGCGCTTCTCTATTTCACGGCTTGTAAGTCTAAGCCCGAGGTCCCTGTCGTAACCGTTGGTCGTGGTTCGGTAGAGGCCACGGTGACCGGAGTTAACTCCGGGACGGTTAAAGCAGAGCAGATTGCAGAGCTCGCGTTCGGAGCGGTTGGGCGGGTGAGCGAGGTGAATGTTCACCTGGGTCAAGCGGTGCGATCGGGAGAGATACTTGCCGAGGTCGAAAATGGAGACCTTAGATCGCGGCTGAGTGTGGCGGCTGAGGAATTGGACAGGGCTAAGCGGCTCAGTCAGAGTCAGGCAGCCTCGCGCAGCAATGTCATACAAGCACAGGGAACATACGATACTGCCGTGACAGCGTATGAGCGCAGCCTCATCCGTGCCCCATTCGATGGTATCGTGGCCGAACAGAACCTTGAGGTAGGTCAGCTCTCACAGATTACTGCGGTGATCCCGCTCGCACCTATCCGTCTGGTCGATATTAAGCCGCGGTATGTGCGGGTAGAGATCGATGAGGTTGATCTACCGAAGGTGCAGGTAGGGCTTCCAGCGCGTATTAAGGTACTGGCGGTTCGACGCGAGCCATTTAAAGCGACAGTCAGAAAAGTGGTGCCATACGTGAGTACAATCCGAGAGCAGGATCGCACCTCAGAGATAGAGTTGACCGTGGATAGTGAGGGGGTGCTTCTTCCAGCAGGTGCGTCGGCCGATGTAGATGTTGTGACAGCGACTAAAAACAATGTGCTTACGGTGGTGTCGAAGGCGGTGCTCGGTCGCGGTCAGGATCGATACGTGTATCGGCTGGTGGGAGGCCGTTTGGTGAAGACTCTGATTACCACCGGAATATCGGGATACAATCTGACTGAGATACTATCGGGTCTCTCCGAAGGGGATCGGGTCGTGCTCCCTTCAGAGAAGGCTGAGTTGAAGGATGGATTGGCCGTAGTCGCCAAACCCTCATAGGCTATGGCGCTCATCTCGCTCGAAAAGATAACGAAGATTTTTCGTCGGGGAGAGGAGGAGATATTCGCTATTCGGGAACTGTCGCTCGCGATCGACCCGGGTGAGTTTATTGCCATTACCGGAGCCTCAGGGTCCGGGAAGTCGACACTGCTCTATATACTTGGGTTGCTTGATATCCCCACTTCAGGCCGGTACCTTCTTGAAGATACTCCCACGGAGGCGATCTCCGATGATACGCGAGCCCAACTTCGAAACAAGTTTATGGGTTTCGTATTTCAGAGTTTTCACCTGTTGCCGCGTGCGTCGGCTTTGCGAAACGTGATGATGCCGATGGTATATTCATCGAGCTATGAGCGGGCCTTGCCGGATCAGGAGCAACGAGCGAAGGCAGAGGCGGCTCTGTCAATCGTAGGCCTCCGAGACCGAATGCACCATCTTCCGAATGAGCTCTCAGGTGGTCAGCGCCAACGGGTGGCCATAGCGCGTGCCATCGTGAATTCGCCCCGAGTCCTTTTTGCTGACGAGCCGACGGGAAACCTCGACTCAAAGAGCGGAAAAGAGGTGCTCGCTCTTTTTGAGAAGCTCCATAGCGAAGGGGTGACCGTGATTATGGTGACCCATGATCCAGCGATAGCAGATCGAGCGAAGCGTAAGTTAATTCTCGGAGATGGAGCGCTGATAGGAGACACCCGTGCAGTATAAAGAGATCCTGCGGCTCTCGATGGAGTCCCTTGTTGCGCAAAAGCTGCGCACGGTGCTGACCGTTCTAGGAATGGTGATTGGTGTCGGAGCGGTGGTGCTTTTAGTTTCGCTTGGTCAGGGGGCGAAGAACTACGTCATGGAGGAGTTCGAAGGGCTCGGATCCAATCTAATCGTCATCCAGCCTGGAAAATCGGATCGCAAAACCCATATGGGTCCTCCGGTCGGAGCAGCTCAGCGAAAGATGACGATCGCTGATGTCTCAGCGATTGAGCGGAAAGCGCTAAACGTTGAGGCGGTATCTGGGCTCGTGTTGGGAACCGTTTCCGTTCGGCACGAAGACTCGCTCAGTAATATCACCGTTTTCGGAACCAACGATCGTTTTCCAGACATCCTCTCCATCTCGATTGGTCGGGGCGGGTACTTTACACGGGAGGAGGATGAGTACAAGCGACGTGTTGTGGTCTTGGGACGCAACGTGGTTGAACAGCTATTCGGTGACGAAGACCCGATCGGTCGAACGGTAAAGCTCAACGAAAGTGAATTCAGGATAGTCGGCGTTCTTGCTCCGATGGGTGATAAGCTCGGTTTAAACTTTGATGAATTAGGATTTATCCCGACCGAAGCAGCACTAAAGCTCTTCAATGAGGATAAACTGTTCGGTATCCGTGTGAAGGCATCGTCGCGCGGGAGCATCGATGATGCGGCAGCTGAGATAACTGAGATCCTAAAAGAGCGGCGTGACGGAGAGGAGGACTTCACGGTCATAACGCAGGTCTCCATGATGGAGAGCCTCGGTACAATTCTCAATATGCTCACCTATGTTTTGGCCGCAATCGCGGCGATCTCAATGATTGTCGGCGGCATCGGTATTATGAATATCATGTGGGTCTCAGTGGTGGAGCGCACACAAGAGATCGGTATTAGACGGGCAGTCGGTGCGCGTAGGCGTGATATCCTGCAGCAATTCCTCGCTGAGGCCGTTGGACTCTCGGTGTTAAGTGGAGGAGTCGGTGTCGGTGGTGCGACGCTACTGACGCATGTTTTGCACCTTATATTTCCATCCTTCGATATGCGCGCTCCGATCTGGATTGTGGTGCCGGCCTTCGCGTTGGCGCTCCTCGTCGGTGTTGTGTTCGGTGTGGCTCCGGCATGGCGGGCATCCCGCATTGAGACCCTTGACGCGCTTCGCTTCGAGTAGGTAAGAGCTTTGTGGTGGTAGCTGAGGAGGAGCAGGCTGTAATGCTCCCGTATCCTCCATACTTGTACCATGGATACGTGGCCCACACCTCGCTTCGTTTGGCTTCCGCAGCTATCCCGGCACCTCTTATTCGTGAGTCTCGTCGCGTGTGGTACTCACACCCCAGTGGTAGCCAATCCGCCGGAAAATTTGAGCGAGGTGAGCCTTAATGAGCCGTGGCTTACCGATGAGCGAGCCATGATGAAAGATTCTGCTGCGGACCTCTCGGGTGCAGACCCTCACAGTGGCCAGGAGTTTAACGGGCCCCTAGAGGAAGCACCCCAGCGGGGCGCAGTAGATGTGTTGGTCGATGTGCTTGCCTTTCCGTTTCGGGGAATTGGATGGTTATTCCAGTCCCTACTTTGAGGGTGCTGGCGCTCTTGAAGCTCTACGAGAACTCCGTATCCCTCCGATATTTCCACCCCCTAAAGAGGTGATTCAAGGAGAGAGCTGCGACTAGCCGGAAGCACTCACTTCCTGCGATTGGATATGGGGTTATGCGGCTTCTCGTCCCTTATATCTGTCTAGCGCTTACGGTAGGTCTCATCTGCCCAGCTCAAGCTGCCTCTCCGTATCACACCACTGCGGCACTCCAAGGGCTACAGTTGCGCCGCGCGGTGCATACGCCGGCCAAGAAGGGAGGGCGATTTGCCCCTATTCGAATCTCAGTTTCAAATGTTTACGGGCAGGGGCCGATAGCAATTACGCTCAATAAACGTAAGCTCCCGAGCGCGCAGGCCTGTTTTGTTTCATCCTCTGGGGAGTGCAGAAACGATCCCAAGGTTCCGGTTCTCTATCGAGGATACGTATCTCTTCGCAGACTCCACGGTGCAGAGCGCAAACTCCCGGCGGCCGCCTCTGTTATCGACGAGTTGGTAACAGTGAATTTTGTCGGTAGTAAGCACGGTCGGACCGGCTTGCGACAGCGGGTGTACACCTTACGCTGGAAGATCGGTTCGGAGGATAGAGTATCAATCCGGGCAAGTGCTAAGCCCTCCGCGCTGTTTTTAGGGAGAGAGTGCTCGGCGCACGCTCTCAAACAAGAAGTTAAAAACCACGGCAGCGTTACTGCCTCTGCCGTAGCTCCAACATTAGAGAGTTACCGCGTGGTAACCATCAGTACCGATGCTGACCCCGAGTGGTACGCGCGATACGGTGAGAATAGCAACGTTGAGATCGCAGCAACTATTAACGCGGCTGAAGCGATCTATGAGCGGCAGATGGGAATCCGCTTTAGTATTGTCCGTCAGCATGTGTACACAACGGCCTCGCCGTATGTTGAAACCAACGCTAGCAAGCTCCTGACTTCGTTTGCCCGCAATCTTGATAATCCCTCAAATTTGGGTATATCGCCCTCAACGTTTAACGATGATGTTGATCTCAAGCATCTTTTTACCGGTAAAGAGCTAAATGGCACAACCATAGGACTTTCGTATGTAGGGGCGATCTGTTGGGCACCGACCAGTGCCTATGGCCTGACACAGAATGTTTCACGCGAACTAAATATCCGCACCTTTGCGCACGAAGCAGGGCATAGTTTGGGAGCTTCCCATGACACATCCGATCCGAATGGACTTATGTATCCGGACCTCGGCCTACAGAGCTACTTTTCGCAGGTCAGTGTTGATCAGATCAAAAAGCAGCTCGCTGTCGTTGGTAAGTGTGTCTCTCAGGAGCTGCTCGGGCCTAATGTGGCGAATGCATCGATCACTCTTACTCGAAGGATCAACAAAAAGCGGGGCACGTTAACGCTTCGGGGAGTCGTGTTGTCGGCGGTATCAAAACCCCTTGTTGGAGAGTCGGTTGTTTTGCGGATAAATTCCAAGTCGCTTCTCCTTACGACCGATGATGAGGGGAAATATACGTACTCAATTCGATTGCGGAGAATAAAGGCCAGGAAGCTGGTCGTGGTCGCGGAAACTAACTCAGGGTCCCCCGTTGCCTCCAAGAAGCTTAAGATTCTTGTCGGTAAATAGCGTTAGCGCCTCGCATCATTCGCCCTCTCTGTCATCGCCGCTGCCATCAACCGAGATCGCCCACGTTCCGTCCGTTGCAGGCCACGGGGCGAAATGGTGCATGCCGTTACGAGCCCACCCGTCGCCGTGGGGAGCCAGAAGGGGATCCGGCGATACGACGTGCTCTCGAAATGAAGACGGTGTCAATTCATCGACGACCAGTGCGCGGACCCTTTTGCCGTATCCTCCGATGTTGTTCTGAACAAAACGATAAAGTGTTTTGGTAATGACTACTGGGCGCCCTCCAGGTCGGGCATGGGATCGGTCGTTCGCGTAGATAGGGTTTAATCGATGAGGCTTCCAAGGTCCGGTGAGGCGCGGGGCATAGAAGATGCGCATCGAGTAGGGAGACTCGCACGTAAAGATCCACCATCGACCCTGAAAAAAAGCGATCGATGAATCCGCGAAGTCTCCGCGCAGCAGTGTTCGTTCGAACGTCCAGGTGGTTGGATACGAGGACGCTCGATACAACCGCACTTCGTGCGCCTGTCTAGTCTCTGGAATCATGTAGTAGGTGCCTTGATGTTGAAATACGAAGGGATAGGAGAGGTGATACGGCTCAATGAGTGCAGGCCCTAGAAAACGCCAGTGATGTAAATCCGTGCTCTCAGCAACACCGATCTCGCCTTTACGCGAAGTGGTGTTAAAGAACTCGAAGAAGAGGTGCCATCGTTGTCCATCCTGGACCAGAAAGGGATCGGCTGTGAATGAGGCTGAAAGTCCTACGACATCTCTTCGCGAGAATACGGGATTGTTGGGGAGTGAAAGCGCCGAAGGCGAAAGCGGGTGCAGAGTTCGAATAACGCCGATCGACCAGCGATTGTCGTCTGCGGCTGGTTCGTGTGGAGCACGGATCGCGGAGCTGCACCCAAGGAGAAGGCCGATGTTCAATACAAGCATAACGGCTGGTATATAAGTCGGGTGTGTCACGTACCGGAGAAGCGGTTTCTTCGCTAAAGCACTTGAGGCTTATGAGCTCGATTGTCTCTGGCTCCCGCTGTTTGAAAGGGTGACCGTGGGAAGTCGGCCAGTGTGGCGTGTGGGTGCCTCTGTCAATGCAACGTGGGTATTCGGAGCAAACATAGGGCCCGCCTGAAAAATGTCCGCAGGTCGTGCTACCAGTGTGGTGTGGGAACCTGAGTTCAGGGGTTTATCCGGATGCGTTGCCGTTGGGTATAGACCTCGACGGATATATCGTCATTGATATATATACAAATATACCGATAATTGAATGTTTGCGGTGCGACTGGACATCGTACAGCTTCGTACAGGGGAGAATTATGCCTCAACAAGCACTCGTGGCAGAACAACTTGCTGAAATCCTATCGGTCATTGCGCATCCGCAGCGGATTCGGGTAATCGAGGAGTTGGGCGCAAAAGAGGTTGATGTGCATTCATTGGCCGACCGGCTTAATCTGCGGCAGTCGACGCTCTCGCAGCACCTTGCCCAGTTGAGGTCCAAGGGAATTGTGGTGGCCCGCCGAGATGGGCGAGTAGTCCGCTATTCTCTGGCGTCGGTGTGGTTGGCGCGCTGGTTGGTCGAGGGGGTGCAGCTCCTTGACCTTCAGAACGCCCAGTCGACTAAAGTCGCTGAGGCGGTGCGAGCTGTTAGGCGTATCTGGCGGCAGAAATAGATGGTATTCAGACGGAGCGAGGGATGGAGAGTCAACGAACACATCAGGTAAGCGAGTTGGAGATGGGGCTTCGAGTGCTACGGCTCCTCCGGGGCGAGGGGCGGGACCTCCTCGTCGTGTTGGTGTATGCCCTTGGGGTCGGACTCTGTTCCCTGGCTATTCCGGTCGGAGTGCAAGCGATAGTAAACACGGTAGCCTTTGGTGTGGTGTTGCAGCCCCTGGTGGTAGTTACCTGCCTCGTTGGCGGGGTGCTGATTTTTTCTGGCTGTTTGCGAATAATGCAGTTGATAGCTGTGGAGATGCTGCAGCGAAGGCTCGTGGTGCGGCTCTCGCTGTCGTTGGCCGGTAGGATCGCGCACGTTTCCTTTCGCGAGTTTCAGCGCAAGTTCGGACCTGAATACGTCTTGCGTTTTCTTGAGGTCTTTTCGGCTCAAAAGACGATCGCCAATATGTTGCTCGACGGATTGGCGGTTCTCTTTCAGATCGTCGTTGGCCTCGTCCTCGTGTCCTTCTATCATCCTTTCTTCTTAGTGTTTGCATTTTTACTGTCAGCTTGTCTTGTTCTGGTCGTGCTGCCACTTGGTCGAGGCGCTGTTCGGGCTGCCATCAAGGAATCCGATGCAAAATATGATGTTGCAACGTGGCTCCAGGATATCGCGCGAGTGCCGATGCTCTTTAAGTCGGATCGTGGGGATGCATTTGCCGTAGAGCGAGCCGACCAACTTATGGGCTCATACTTAAAATGGCGGGTGGCGCATTTTCGGGTTTTGCTGCGACAGGTTATAGGCTCGGTCGTTATACAGGTTGTCGCGAGTGCTCTGTTGCTCGGACTTGGAGGCTGGCTCGTTATTCAGCAGCAATTAACCTTGGGTCAATTGGTGGCTGCTGAGATCGTAGTGGGTATGGTTTTGACAGGTGTAGCCAAATTGGGCAAGTATCTCGACAGTTTTTATGAGCTGTGTGCTTCGGTTGCAAAGCTCGATGCGCTCTTTGATGTTCCGTGTGAAAAGTTATCCGGCGCATTCTTCTCGCCCGAGGCTGCCCCGGCTCGTCTGGAGGTGTGCAACCTTACCGTGCGACACCGTTTGGAGGGCGGGGCTATTCTTGATAATGTTTCACTCTACGTGGCCCCGGGTGAGAAAGTGGCGATTATTGGGGAGGATGGATCAGGCAAGAGCACCCTGGCTAATTGCATCTACCGAGTCGTACAACCTCATGCTGGGCGTGTCGAGATCGATGGTCACGATGTTCGCGAGGTGCACCCGCTAGAGCTCCGCAGTGAAGTCGCGCTGGTTCGCGATCTCGATCTGTTTCACGGAACCATCGAGGAAAACCTCACGATGGCACAAGACTCCATCTCATCAAGCCGAGTCCGAGAAGCGCTTGAAATGGTCGGTCTACTCGACGATGTGTACGCGCTAGCGGACGGACTTCAGACCGTACTGAAGGGCCAGGCGGCGCCCCTATCGCGGGGGCAGGCTGCTCGGCTGGTGTTGGCTCGGGCCCTGCTGCAAGAGCCGCGGCTTCTCATCATCGACGGGTTGCTTGACGGTATGGACGAAAAGGTGGTGGCGCCGCTACTGATGCAGCTGCTCGATGAACGTGCGAGCTGGTCACTAATTGTTCTCACGCATGAGGTGAGCATTCTTCGCCACTTCGACCGGAGCTTCGTTATGAATCAAGGCAAATTATCACCAACTAGCCTCGTGGAGGCTCACGTATGAACCTGATGAATGACAAACGCGATTGGGTAGATACTGCCGAGCAGCCGTATGAGACGCTCGAGGAGCTTCTGGACGCCTCCCGTGTGCGGCTCGAATCGTTGGGGTTGGTTCGATTTCGGGCGAGCTTGCAGTGGGGAGCAACGCTGGTTCTTGGTGCTTTAGTTATCGCACTTTTCTCCATGATATTCGCTCCGTGGACTCAGAATGTTCGCGGAGCAGGGAAGGTGATTGCCTACTCACCTGACGAGCGCCCGCAGAATCTTACGGCGCCGGTGGATGGATTGATCCGTGAGTGGTTCGTCGTCGAGGGCTCGAGAGTCAGGAAGGGGCAAAGTATCGTTGATATCGCCGATATTGACCCTGACATTATATCACGCCTTGAGCGTGAGCAGGCAGCGAGCCAGTTGAAGCTCGATGCTGCTCAGAGCGCATTGGACACCTCGCGCAAGAACCTTGAGCGACAGAAGACCCTGGTGCAATCGGGCTTGAGCTCGCAACGTTCCGCTGAGCTGGCTGAGTTAGAGTATGCAAAGTACCTCTCAGAGGTGTCGACAGCATCGGGCGATTTGGCTCGTATTGAAACCCGCCTCGCTCGTCAGGCCTCTCAATCGATCATCGCTCCGCGGGATGGAATTGTTCAGCGTATTTTTGCCCCCCAGGGTGGGGTGATGATAAAAGCCGGGCAGGAGCTTGCGCTGGTCGTTCCCGAAACAGCAAACCGCGCCGTTGAACTGAGTGTAAGCGGCAATGATGCTCCTCTCCTCTCCGTGGGGCGTCAGGTTCGGCTCCAATTTGAAGGTTGGCCAGCCGTTCAATTCGCTGGGTGGCCATCGGTGGCCGTGGGAAGTTTTGGGGGCGTTATCGGAGTTGTTGATCCGGGAGCTGGAGAGGATGGTCGGGTCCGCGTTATCGTATTCCCTGCTCCAGGAGAGGAGTGGCCAGACTCCCATTACCTGCGCCAAGGGGTTCGGGTAATCGGTTGGGTTCTACTCGATACGGTTAAGCTTGGCTGGGAGCTCTGGCGTCAATTCAACGGATTCCCGCCCACACTCCGACAACCGGTATCGGCCTCAAGTTCTGGCGTGGTATATGAGAAGGGGGACGCACAACAATGAGACGCCTTCTATCAGGTGGTTGTATTGCGCTTGCAATCGCCGCAACGCCGGGCGCTTGGATGCTTGACTCATGTGCAGAGGGTGGGTCATCAGTTGCGAAGCGCAAGGCATCAACGTCTCTTCAGTTGGATGATGTCATTCGTGCAACGCTCGATCATCATCCGGCTATCAAGGGAGAGCAACAGGAGCGGGTTGCGGCAGATGCAGAGCTACTTTCGTCCCAGGGAGCCTTCGATCCAAGCCTGAAAGGTGACGCATTCTCGAATGTTACGGGTGGCTACACTGGTAACTACGGCTCACTATATGTTGAGCAGCCACTTGAGCTGTACGGAAGCAAATTGGTCGGCGGCTACCGCCTCGGAGGTGGAACCTTCCCAATCTATGACAACTATTTGCAGACAAATTCAGGTGGCGAGGCTGGTTTTGGGGTAGAGGTGCCGCTGCTACGGGACGGTCCGATCGACAGAAGGCGGGCGAATATTGGAAAGTCGGTGTCAGGGCAAAAGCTGGCTGATTCCCTCGTCGAGCAGAGGCGGATCGAATTTGCGAGAGCTGCGGGCTTAACGTATTGGGATTGGGTAGCAGCCCACAATAAAGTAAAGGTGTATCGACGACTCCTCTCGGTTGCAGATGAGCGTGATCGTCAGATCTCCGAGCGGGTAGCGAAGGGAGATCTTCCTGATTTTGATCGGGTGGATAACCAGCGGGCGGTGCTACAACGACGGGCTCAGTTGCTCTCCGCAGAGAGAGCGCTCAAGAGCACCGAGTTCTCACTATCTCTGTTCTATAGAGACGCAAAAGGACAGCCTCGTTCGGTAGAGAATGCCCTCCCGCCAGAACGTATCCCACTCCCACTGTTCGCGGTTGAGCGCTCGCTCGAGAAGCCTGTTCAGGAAGCGACCGAATCCCGCCCGGAGTTCAAGAATCTGAAAGCCCAGCACGAGCAGAATGAGATCGAATTACGCCTCGCTCGCAACCAGATCCTACCAAAACTCGATCTCCGGGTTTTTTCAGCGAATGATTATGGAACCGGAAATCCGCTTCTTGAGCAACCAGAAGTAAAAGCTGGTTTGAGGATTGAGATTCCACTGGCTACCCGTACCCAACAGGGCAAAATTGACTTCTATGAGGCCCGACAACAGAAGCTGGCATTCACCGAGACGTTTCTAAAGGAACGTATTAGGGCTGATGTTCAAGATGCCCTTAATGCCCTCGATATCGCTAAATCGAGGGTTGATGTGGTCTCGAAGGAGGTATCTGCAGCGCAGGATCTCGCCCAAGGCGAGTTGAAACGCTTCAATTTAGGAGATAGTAACCTGATCTTTGTCAACTTGCGGGAGCAGAATGCTGCGGATGCAGAGGTTCGGGAAGTTGAGGCTCTGCAGGACTATCAGAAGGCCTTCATCGCATTTGAGGCGACCCTCGCTCGAATTCAGAAGCGAGAGAAATAGATCTTGACTCCAACGGAGGGTCCTACACACGTTTACGTGCACGAGCGTGTTAACCTCCGAAAACACCAATTTTACCCACTCGATTCCACGAAGAGCCTAGATCTTCTCTGTCTGGCCCAAGGCGAGTTACAAGCCCTTGATTGCTCGAATGGAGAGACCAGAGAAAAAGCTATCCCTCATAGGATAGGTGCAAATAGCCGAGCAAACTTAGCGCCAACCCGCTTCCACAATGGCAGGGCCTGCGCGCCCTCGTTTGAGATCAGATTCGAATTGTTCATATCGTTCTCAAGAATTCTTGCGAGGTGTTGTGTGGTTTCTCGATCTGCAACGATGCAGCTGGCTTCAAAGTTGAGTCGAAAGGAGCGATTGTCGAAGTTGGTGCTTCCAATAACTGCGATAGTATCATCTACAACAACAGCTTTCTGGTGAAGAAAACCATCTTTATATCGGTAGACCTTTACGCCGTATGATGTAACTGCAGGAACGTAGAAAAAGGAGGCAAGCCAGACAAGGGTATGATCCCGTTTTTCAGGGATCATGATACGGACATCGACGCCACGTAGCGCGGCAAGTTGCAGGGCGCTCAAGAGTGCCTCATCTGGCACGAAGTAGGGGCTTGAGATCCAGACGCGGGTACGAGCGGACGAGATGCAGTGTAGAAAAAAGAGAACGCAGCGATCCTGCTCGTCCACCGGGCCGTTTCCGAAAACTAGGGCGGGAGTGCCCCCCGTTGCAGTCGAAGCGGTAGGTTGGATCGGCGGTACAGCGCCAGTCGCCCATACCCAGTCAGCGATAAAGATGCCGAGTGCCTGCACGACGCTCGGGCCTGAAATCCGTATATGCGAGTCCCTCCAGTGGCCGAATCGCGGATCTCGGTTCATGTACTCATCGCCTACATTAATACCGCCAAGGAATGCATCACGTCCGTCGACGATTACGAGCTTGCGATGGTTGCGGAAGTTAATCTGGAAGAAGTTCAGAAACCCTCGGCGAGTTCCAAAGCGAGTTGCCTCAACTCCAGCAGCTGCAAGCTCTTGCAAATACGCGCTCGGTAATTGATGGCTCCCAACCTCGTCGAACAGGACAAATACCTTTACGTTGCGTCGAGCTGCCGCGATGAGTTTCTCTTTGAAAGCAGCTCCGAGTTCGTCGTCCTTAATAATAAAATACTCTACTGCGATGTAGCTGTGGGCCCCATCGATGGCGTCGAAGATCGCGCGAAATGTAGCTTCCCCATCCACAAGGATCTCAACGGTATTGCCACCAAGAAAGGGTGCGCCGCACACCGTGACGAAGCCTTCCATACGCCCCCGCTCATCGTCATCAGGCGTTGTGCTGTGAGTGTCCGTGTGGTTCTGGTACCATGCGAGCCCCTTTGCATTGTGTTGCACAACGCACTGGATACGCTCCTTGTAACCGCGAAATTTTGTGCGGCCGAAGACCCAGTAGATGGGTAGGCCTGCGTACGGGAAGATCGCCAAGAAAAGCCCCCAGGCGATCGCCCCCTGTGAGCTGCGGGAGTAGTAGAGTGCTTCGAGAGCGGAGGCTATCCCAAGAAGGTGAAAGATCGGGATCAGGAGCGTCAGCCAAGAGTGCAGGAAGTGATCAAGTACCATAGCAAAAAAGTCTTGCATGGATCCGGATGCGTGAGTAGTCCGGGAGCGAGCATCTCCGAAGAATATAGCGCCGAACATTGCGGAATCGGCTCTTACTCCCCTTCGGTGACCCGCAGCCTGAGAGGGGAAAGCTGTGGCCGGGCTGACACAAGGGGTAGCCCGCCTGTCGTCAGGAAATAAGGCCCAGTTTATGCGCCGCCGTTAGTGCGGTGCGATTACATCGGTAACGGTCTGAATGAGTGCTGCAGGAGTTAGCGGCTTAGAAAGGTGCGCTTGGAAGCCCGCTGCAAGTGCGTGATCGCGGTCCTCGGGGCGCGCCAGTGCGGTGAGGGCAATAGCGGGCACTGAGCCGCCGCGATCAACTGCCAAGGCACGTAGCTTACGTATGAATTGGAATCCGTCCTCATCCGGCATGCTTATGTCGCTGACAACGAGATCCGGAGGAGCAAGGGATATCGCGGCAAATGCCCGCTCGACTGACGCCGCGGTGGTCACAGCCGCCCCCTCGTCTTCGAGCAGGAGCTCGAGGAGCTCTCGGGTGTCCTGTTCGTCATCTAGTACCAGAATTCGCAATCCTTGTAGTGTACGGTGATGAGTGGAATGTGCAGGATCGGCGGCGTGGGCTTGCAGGGCGCCCGAAGCTGGCAGCATACGAGGCGCGGAATTTCGCGGCAATGTTATCGTGAATGTTGCGCCATGGCCGTTTCCGGTGCTCTCCGCAGTAACCTGACCACCGTGAAGCTCTACGATGTGCTTGACTATCGCCAGACCAAGACCAAGCCCACCGTGTTTGCGTGTCGTTGATGAATCAGCCTGTCGAAAGCGGTCAAAGACATACGGGAGAAACTCCGGGGGAATGCCATCTCCATAATCACGAATCGAGATTGAGATCTCGGTATCAGATGGCGTTGCTATGACATCGATTGAGGAGTTTGGCTTGGAGAACCGCACCGCATTTGAGAGCAGATTTAAAAGAACCTGGTGTAGTCTATCCGGATCTACCTCAGCGATACCGAGCGCTGTGTCTGCGCGTAAATGAATCTTGATCCCTTTCGTCAGAGCGGTGGGCGCCACGGTTTCGACCGCAGAAGAGATGATCTGAAGTGGATCCGTAGGTTTAGCCTCAATACGAACCTTTCCGGAGAGGATTCGGCTCATGTCGAGTAGATCGCCGATCATTTTCGCCTGTGCTTTGGCGTTTCTATCGATAATCTCTATCCCAAGTTTAAGTCGTTCGGGGTTGTGGGCGTCCTTTCGAATCATATGAGTCCAACCTAGGATTGAGTTGAGCGGCGTGCGGAGCTCGTGGGAGAGCGTTGCCAGGAAGTCATCCTTAATCTGATTAGCCCTCTCAAATTGGCTTCGAGCTGCACGCTCTGCCGAGAGTAGTCTAACGCGATCCTGCTCTGCTTCCTTGCGATGAGTGATATCGACGCCAGACCCAAGGTATCCAGTAAGCGTGTGTTCAGCCTCGTAGAGTGGACTAGCATGCTCCCAGATCCAGCGGTAGCTCCCATCAGATCGACGCAGACGGTACTCGATCTCGAATTCACGTAGTTCGTGCATCGCAGCCCCTGTTGTCTGCTCATAGCCGGGGCGGTCTTCCGGATGGATTCGATCGAGATACACGGTATCGAGCGCACCATCGCCAGAGAGCCCACAGAACTCCAGGAGAAACGTGTTGAGCCAGGTAATGCGATGCGTATGGTCTGATACCCAGATTAGAATAGGAAGGTTGTTCGCCATGGTGCGGAAGCGGTGCTCGCTCTCAATCAGAGCTGACTGCCATCGTTTGGTTTCGGTGATGTCGGATTGAACCATGAGGAGATATGTCGCTCCTGAAAATGTGATGAGAGATGCTTGCGTCGATGTCGTGATGCGTGCGCCGTTTTTTTTCGTGCAAGCCAGTTCAGCGCCAATATGGATCCCGAGGGGATCTGCGCGTGGAGTGCGAATCAGAGCCGGAAGAGATTCCGGAGGATCGCTGAAAAGCATCGACGTAGTCTTTCCAATCAGCTCGCCATCGTCATAATCTAGCATCCGCTCTAAGCCTTTATTTGCAAAGATAATAGCGCCATTCTCGTCGGCTAATGAAACGCCTTCGGTAAGATTGTTGAGAATAGCATCTTGGACTCCGCGGTCACCCTCGTCCGCGCGGATGTGTCGGATGAATGCGGTGTATAGAAACTCTCCCTCGATCACAACCTGACTGATTGTTAGTTCAATCGGCGCGGCGTCTCCATCGGGTGCCCGCATAGTGCCGCGAAGAAATCGATTCGTGCGGGATTGATCGGCTGCTGGGCTGCGAAGGAGCACGAGGAGGTCAGGCACCTCAATCAGGGTGTCGATAGTGGCTTGTTGCATCTCAAGCCGAGAGCGATGAAACATCCGTTGCGCGGATTCATTTGCATCGAGGATAGTTCCGTGAGGGTCGAATGAGATTATCGAATCGAATGCGCCTTCGATGATAGCTTGGCGGCGGGTGTCTTCCTGTCGAAGCTGGGCCAGATGTCCGATCTGCAGCCCTAGAGAAGATAACCAGTGCATAATCTCCGGTTGACAGTGAAGTGCGTGGCGAGAAAGAAGGGTAACGGCGCCCTTGGGTTGTTCGCGCGTGAGTATCGGTATCCCGATAGCCGTTCGGTACCCAGCTTCAGCGAGGACGCTGACCATTGGAGTTGCTGGCGCATCGTGCAAGTCGAGCCAAAAAGGCTGTTGAAGAGTTGTTGTTTCCCAAGCAAATTCATAGTCCTCTCGCTGGAGACCGGTCGAGGCACGCAGCGTCAGATAGTCGCTGGATTCGCCGAATGTCCACAGAGCCCCGGCATCGCTCTGAAGTCCCGCTGAGATCTCCGTGATGAGCTCTTGGGCCGATTGATCGAGCGAGCGGCTATAGGCTAAAATGCGTATTACTTTGGCGCTCGCTGTTTCAAGCCGCTCTCTACGTTTCCGATTCGAGATATCATGCAGTACTAAAATGGTTCCACAAGCATGACCTCGCATATCGCGGATAGGCGACGCGCTATCCTGGATCGGTACCAAGGAACCATCTCTGCGCTCGATACAGAGGTCTTTTATTAACTCAAGTGAGGATCCCTTTCGGAGTGCTTGTGTTGCGATATCTTCTATCAGTGTGCACGAGCCCGGTTCAACGATACGTACAACATCTTCGGAGGCTGCCCCGATAGCTTCACTCTGCCTCCATCCGGTGAGAGCCTCAGCGCTTGAATTAAGAAATAGGACCTTGCGATTGGCATCTGTTGCAATCACGGCATCACCGATGCTTTCGAGGGTGACGCGTAGCCACTCGCGTTGACGCAATACACGGCGGTGGCTGGCCGAAGATACCTGAGCAGTTATAAGAAGTAGAACTGCAAACCCGGTTCCCAAAAGCGCGATCGACATAGCATCGGAGCTCTGCGTCCACGCCTCAAATTCGGGTTGAGAAGCGAACGCGAACGTCCATGTGCGGCCTGCTACCTCGAGCGTTCGGGTAGTTGTGTACTGCGGTGCTTGCGCAGTCCTGGAATCCGAGTGTGCCTCAATAGAGTCGTAGAGAAGGGTATCAGGTGTCGAGCGTTCCCCTTCATGGACGGTGAAGTGTAACGCTTGATGCAGCATTCGATGAATACCGGCCTCGGAGAGGCTTTGAAGAAGGATATCGGTACGCAAGGTAAGGAAGATCCAGCCCGCCAGACCAGATGATGTGTCGGGTCTGATACTCAGGGGGTAATACACCGGATGAAAGACGAGGATGATACTCCCCTTTTTATGTGCAATCTCGGGCGGGTGGAGGAGCTTCCCTGAAGCAACCGGTGCGTGCGTTCCGGCCGCGCGCTCTAGGGCAATTTTGGTCCCTTGGTCAGCCATCAAGTCGTAGCCGATTAATTGCCGGTTGAGTGTGGTTTGGGGATACATGTAGAGGATGGGGGCTGTCGGGAGAGATTGTGGTTCAGGAGGTGCGCGGAAGTTGGTTGCTCCCTCGTGTGTCATGCGCGAATGGAGGGCAGAATAGCTTTCAAGGGGTGCGGGAGCCACAAAACCTATCGCCTCGATTGCGGGAAGTTTCTTGAGGATGTCGATTTGTTCGACGTATCGGTAGAATACATCCGCGGATGTCTCCGTTTCGACTGTTAGATGGGCATCCGTTGCCTCAAGGACGGACGTATAGCTGTCGAGGCGTCTCGTAACCTCATCGAGGGTATGGTCGACGTAATTATCGAATTGCCCCTCGCCGAGTGCTCGGTCAGTTCTTGCGGTTTTCCAGGAAAACAGAGCGGTGACGGCAAGAGCCGTTAGGGCAATACACCACGATAGCCAGCTCGACGGAGTCGCTTTGCGAATTGAGAACTGCTCGTGAGAGAGGATGCCCATCAATCTGCCTGTGATACGTATCTCTACGCCTGCGGAGACTAACAGGCGCGCTCCGCCGCACGACGTGAGCAAAACGGGAGCCCGATGCTACATCAGCCCGATCATCACGAACCTGTTCTACGTCATACCTTGAAGTTGTTCCGAAGAAGAAATGGAGTCGTGCAGCTGTGCAGCGTCATAGACGATACGCTTCAGGGCGCCTAGCCTCGAACGCCTTACACGATAGTCGGTTTGCACAGTGAGGCGGATGTGAGCGCAGTAAGACAGGAGCTACAGGCTGTTGATGGCTACGTGCCTGAAACTTCCCAGGAAATATGTGCTGAGCTTGGTGAGGTATCTCTCGCTCGATTGGAGGCCCTCACGCAGGAGTGGTCTCGTTGTGTCTCCTCGGGCGAGTGTGCGGAGCCGTTCCTTCAACCGTATTGGTTCTCGGCCTTTGCCCATAGCTTTGGTAGGTCGGCGCCTTGTGTCCTCGGGGTTGCTCGGCGGGGTTCGGAGCTGATCGGGGTCTTGCCGCTTGCGCGACAAAGCTCTTTTTTCGGGGGCCTTCCAGCAACCACCTTGCAGAGCCTTTCTGGGGCACATTCGTGCCGGTTTGATCTGTGCTTTGCTGATGGGGAGAAGGAAGTGGCTGCGCGTGAGATCTGGCGGGTGCTGCGCGCGGATTCATCATGGGACGTGATCGAAGCTCTTAATGTTCCCGAGCATGGTGGTTTTGAGTCCATCATGCGCTGCGCAGCCAAGGATGGATGTCTGATTGCGAAATGGCGGACCTTCTTGACCCCGTATCTTTCGATCTCTTCCGTCGATCCATTCCGCGACTGTCCAGCGCAGCAAGCGGGAAATCGAAATAGACTTAAGAACTATTTTAAGAAACTCGAAAAGCGAGGTGTGGTCCGGATAGTGTCTACGGCAGAGTTTTGCTCGGACAAACTTGAGTCCTTTATTGCGCTTGAGGCATCAGGCTGGAAGGGGCGAGATGGTGGAGCTATCGGTTGCAAGCCGGTCGTTGGTGAGTTCTATCGACGTGCCCTCAAAGGAGCTGCTGATGCTGGGCACCTCCGGATACAAGCGATAACGGTTGATGACAAGCCGGTTGCCATGGAATTGGGGCTCCTGATGGACCGGTGCTACTACTCACCAAAATTTGCCTATGATGAGAGCTTTTCAAAGTGCTCTCCAGGTAATCTGATGAATCGGGAGTCAATTCGTCTAGCAGCCGAAAGCGGAGCTGAGAGGTACGATTTTTTGGGGCCACGGGCACGTCATAAGCTACTGTGGACTGACAAAGTGAGGCGCCATAATCACTGCTACATCATTCGGCCAAGTCTAGTCGGGCAACTTCGGCACGCAATTGTGAGCAAAATCGCCCCACAATTGAGAAGATTAAAGCATTGCGCATACGGCGATCCTCAAGCGTTGCGGTAGTGTTGAGGGGGCACGCTAATACGTGCACGTACTCGTCCGCTGAAACGTAGACGCACCCGGACGAGAAATCTTAATGAGTGTCGGTCGAGCAGCTTTGCCCCAGCAGGCTGTATGTTACGTTCACGCGCACGAGCACGTGCACGTAATAGCTGGAAACTCAGCGGGTTATGCCGTAGCTCTGCCCCGCTACTACCCACTAATTCCGTCGATGAGCCTTCATAATCAAGCATACTACTAGATATCGATCGCCGGGGCAGAAAGTTGCTCGATCGGGTACGTTCACGTTCACGAGCACGTTCACGCGGAAACACGTGACTCATCACTGAAAACAATGGGTTATACCGCATCAGCAGTCATTTGGCACCCACTCGATTCCGCGATGAGCCTCTATTTGCAGGGCGGATTCGTATCGAGATACCTTCCGGTCTGACGATAGTCTTTTAGACCGAAAAAGCACCATCATCGGCGCTCGCAGTAGCAGGCTTCATGAAATATGCGGGCTAGTCCCAGTTCCAGCCGTTGGCTGCGGAGAGGGTTCTGCCTGCCAGCTCTCACCAGTTTGACGCTCGACCGAGGAGCGAGCGCTCTGGGCGAGTAGTCCCCAGATCCTCTGCACCATCTGTTGCTCCTCATTTTGGATCTCGCCGACAAGTGATGCTGTTTGTGTATCGCGCACCGCTTGCGCGGCAGCTTTGAGTGCCTCATAGGTAGCAACTTCGCTCTGCTCGATTGCATATGCAAGCAGGAGGTTCTGGGTGTTTGTATCCGCGTTTGAGTGTCCAAACTGGCTAACTTTCGGTGCCATGCTAAACACGTGTCCCAACACGTTCTTAAGCGTTGATACAGAGCCGCCGAGTTGTTTGAGTCGCTCGGTAAGTCGTTCCTGTTGATGTTTGGTTTCCGTAGCATGCTGCGCAAAAAGCCTCTGAATGTACGGATCGTCTCCTTCATTCGAAAGCCGCTCGAGTTGAGAGGCATACGAGTGTTCAGATGCAATGGCGTCCTGAAGATATCGCCGGATCAGTTCCTGTGATGAGATAGTGTCGCCCATAAAGCCCCCTGTGCGTGGTGTCGTGTTTCACTTCATATGAAACACTATGGCTCCTCAAGGGGCGTGAAGTTATGAGGTTAATCACGGAGAGCGCCGAGAGACCTCTATAACAGGAGGTCCTCAGCGGTTCCTGGACGGGAAAACTCGACCCATAACCACTGACCGACAGCCATCAGCACTGGCCCGATAAAGACTCCTAGCAGGCCGAAGGAGAGTACGCCGCCGAGAACGCCTACGAACACGAGTGCTGCAGAGAGCTGTGTTTGCTGACTAATAAAGAGGGGGCGCAGCACGTTATCGATCGTACTAACAACAACGATAGCCCATAGGGCTAGGCCAACAGCGTGGTACCACGGCAGCGATTCAAAGAAGAGCAGGTAGCCGCAGACCGGGAGGTACACCAGCGGTGGGCCGAACGGAATAAGAGATGCCACCGTGGTGAGCAGGGCGAGGAGTAGGGGTACGGGGGCGCCGGCAAGAGCGTATCCGATTCCGGCGAGGATTCCTTGCGCGAACGCTGTAGCGAGAACGCTGTATGCTGCGCCTTTCACAGTCAGATGCACGGTCTCAATAAGCTCTGGGATCTTTGGCCCTCCGACCCGAACCAAGATGTTGCGCAACTGCTCTAAGAGTGACTGGCCATAGCAGTATAGGAAGAATGACCCAACCAGGGATGCTATCGCCGTAATAATCGTTGAAAACACACCGCGAGCAGCGGCCGTTGCCACGGAGAGAATGCCGGACTGGTGTTCGCTGATGAGAGCTCCAAGGCCATTCGGATCCTTCAGTAGCGAGTCAAGGAGAGTGGCAAGATGCGAGCCTACCAGGGGAAGCTCTGATACCTTTTGGACGATATTGCTCTGCTCGATAGTACGAAGCTCTGATGTGATGGACCGGATCTCGGACGCAAGTTGGAGCGGGAGCGGCACTACTGCAACCAGCAAGATCGCACCGAGGATAAGAGTAAGAACGAGAGGAGCGGCGAAGGAAGGCGAGGGAATTACGGCGCGGAGCTTGATAAAGAGCGGCCAGGTCGCGGTTGTTAATACGATCGCCCACAACAGTGGGGTAAAAAATGGGCGTACTACAAAAAAGAAGGCGCTCAGGAATCCAAGTGACAGTAACGCAAGCAGCCAGCGAATCGTTGAGCGGTAGGGGGTGTTTATTTGGTCGGCCATGGATCCCTAAGGTTTGGTAATATGCCCGCCAGAACAATCTCTGGCGGGCTCTATCACTGTACTTCCATGGGCATGGTCGTGGAAGCTATTTTGCGCGTGATCGGCTCTGGGAGGGTCTTCGCGACGTAGTGCTAGGAGGTGTCGTGCGCCGCGCTGAGGTTGCTTTTCCACCCTTGCCTGCAGGAGCTTTTGCTCCACGCTTTGCAGATGACAGCGAGGGAGCAACCGCCCAACTAGAGACAGCAGGCTTCTGGCTCGACTGCTTTGCCAGCTTGGCTCCTCGAACAGATTTTTTTGAAACGGCGCTTTTAGTGGTTCGTGGCATGTTATCCTCCATAAACGGTACACACACCGGTAAATGAACACTATTATGCGGCTGTGAAAGTGATGTCGATCACGGTACGAGCGTGAGCTAAAAGTTCGGTGCTTGCTGTAGTGTGTCTTCGCTACGAACAATCCATCTCGCGCCATGCCACCCGCGAACAACTCGTTTGGGAGGAGCTCCACGGATGACCAGGTACTTCACATAGGCCTCGCCTGCAGTTGCAGATGTACTCCTGATTGCAGCGCCGCGGAGTGTTCGTACTGGATATCCGGTTGAAGGATCGAAGATGTGGGCATAGGAAACTCCAGCTACGATAAATGGGGTTCCTTTGGCCCGGGATACCGTGAGGGTTTCGTTGCGTAGAGAAAGCGCTCCGTCAGGCACTCCTTCCCGTAGCTCCAAGGTCACGGGCCATCCATCAAGCTGTGGTGGGGCGCCGATAGCAGCGATGCTGCTCCGCCCAAAGTCTACAAAGGCTCGCGTAACCCCTAATGCGCGCAGCTTCTCTATGATGGCATCAACCGCAATTCCCTTGCCGATTCCGCCGCTTTCAATTTGAACTACAGGCGATCGCTTCTGTACTAAATTACCTGGGAGGATCCGTAGGGCATGCGGCCCAATGAGAAGGGAGGCTCTTTTTACGTCTTCTGCGGTGGGAGCTTTCCCCCGTGCTGCAGCGTGCTCCCACATCGTGACGAGTGGACGGATAGAGATGTCGAACGCTCCAGCGGTCTCGTGTGATAGTTTCTGGGCCTCTGCTATCATTCGATAAAGCTCTGGATCGACCCCCACCGGAGATGTGCTTTGGTTCTCGTTAAAGTGAGTAAGGGCGCTCTCTGGTTTGTAGGTGCTCAACGTTTGATCGAGTTTTTCGGCAACCAAGAATGCTTCGTTTAGTTGGGCGCGGCCGTCCTTCTCCGTTGCTGCGTAGAGGGTGATATCAAGCAGGGTCCCCATCACGTAACGGATCTCTTGAACCCTGTGGGTGGCTTCCTGAGTCCTCTCAGGTGGCTGCGATTGCACTGCGCATCCGCTAGCAGCTGAGACAAACAGCCCCAGCGCGAGTAGCGCAGTTCGGTGCCATGAGGGACGCCGGTCCCTCTCGGTTTTCTTCGCCTTGCTACTGGATGCGCCCCGCGAGCTGCAAGGCTCGCTGCAACCAAGAAGCAGCGGAGCTATCGAGTTACGCACGCGGAGATACCGTCTCAACATCCCGCTACGGCCTCGTGCGGGTGTTGGACTCCGTGTAGTGACTCGGCTTGGCGAAGAGCACAGACCACGCAGCAAGGATGATGATAATGAGCAGCGAAATCTGTAGTGAGAGAAAGGTGACTATCTTGAGGTAGGCAAAGTGTGGACTCACGAACCGTATGAGCCAGCTTGAGGCTTCATCTAAGAAGGCACTCGTGAATGAAATAACGATCAAAGCCAACTTGGCCCAGATCGGTGCTGGAACAAAGAGGAGGAGATGGGTCAAGGTCACGAGAAATATCCCCATCGCGAAGAGGTGAAAGTGGCTCACCTCCATGAGTCCCATCAGGCTTCGGGGTTGGGTGAAGTTTTGGGTTGAGCCAAGGTAATAATCAACAACGGATTTATACGAGAGGTTCATCTTGAGAAAGTACAATCCGAAGTTTGTGGCCCAAAATGCTAGGCAGTAGAAGAGAAAGAACAGCACGATAACGCGCAGTAACGTGTTCCGGTTCCACTCGCCTGTGATGACAAAGCGCATCTTAGTTCCTCTTCCCTACAACGACCTCGATCGATGCTCGGACTGCTCGGACTCCATCGGAGATCCCTTGAGCTGATAGCGTCGATCCTGCTATCGGCGGGATGCCTTGTCCAGGGATTAAATCAGTTATCTGTTTATTGCCGGCTAGTTGGTCGAGCCAAGCGTCAGGAGGCTGGTACTCTGAGGGCTCATTGAAAGCGAGCATCACTACTTTTTGGACCACCAGCTCTTTTGAAAGCACTACCATAAATACACCCTGATTGGTGCGCATCGTGCGAGCATCAATTACGGCGTACCCGATCACATCATCTCCCCTGCGGCCCTCGAAATAGTGGAAGAGGCTGGAGGAAATCGTAGTCTCTGCCTTGGCTTGGATCTCCTCCTTCTGGGCTGCCGTAAGCAGCACGCCACGCTCGTGAACTTCTAACCCGGGTGGAAATGCGAGGGCTAGCGCCTCATCCTTGGCCAAGAGCACCTTCGCAGAGGCGTGAATCGGATTGAACGCGCCCCATGCTATCGAGGCAATAAGAGAGAGGAAAAAGGAGCGACTGCTCGCCCTCGAAACCGTTCTCCACAATGAGAAGCCTATCTTCATTCGCTCCGAGTCCTCAGTACACGAATCCAAGTCCAAGCGAAACCACATCAGCCGGAGGAGTGCCCCCTTGACTCTGATAGTTGCGGTAATCTGCCTTTATAACAACGCGGTCGACCGGAAGGTATGAGAATCCTACCGTGTAAATATCCTGATCAAGCGCGGCGTTCCGGATGAATCCGCTCGGTACACTTGCTTGCGTGTCTACATTTTCGTATCGGACAAACGGAGCAAGTGCCTGACGAGTCCCCCGCACAAGGTGCGGCAAGATATCGTAAGCGGCTTCAACATACCAGCCATCCTGTGTCTTTCCGATCGTCTCGCCGTTTGCCTCACTGACCGTGGCAGCGTCGCCAATACTGGTCCAGGCTCCTAGCGCACGCAGACTGAGCTGGCGATACCGGTACTGAGCATGAGCCTCTCCGATCATGGTGAGCACGTTCGGATAGCTGCCGGCAAATTCCTCATCTTGGCCAGAGTTGCCGATCCAGAATGAACTTCCAACCAGAAGTCCTTGTACAGCACTTGGGCTGTAGTCGACTCTGCCGGTCCAGGCTACATCTTCGATCAGTGCTCTGTTACCAAGCTGTCGGCCATCACGGATACCGCTGTCTTCAAAACGTGAAGCTCGCAGGCCGTTTGTAATGTAGCTTCGGTATTCGAGGGTTCCAGCAACGTCTGCCTGGCCGAATACTCCTGTACCCATCTCTGTCCAGGTGGTTGGGATAATCACTCGCTCAACGGTTGGGCGCATGACGCCGAAGAAGTAAACCGGCTCGTGAATCTCATTTATGAACCCCATCGGTATCAGAACTTGGCCGGCACGAATATTGAATTCTTTCTCGAGAAGAAAATCGAGGTATGCAAACTCAACTTCAACTTCACCGGTCTCGTCTCCAGACGCTCCGCCTATCGCTTCTGTATTTGCGTGCTCGATCTCAATCTCAGAGTTGAAGAGAATATTGTCATTGAACTTGTACCCTAGGTAGGTGATTAGCCGCTGCTGATCCGCGGTGTTCTTCTGATTGCCCACGTTGTCTACCAACGCTTGCACGTTAGCCTCTCCGTATCCACCGATCGAGAATCCGCTCTTTACTCCGTAGACACTTGATGCTGCAGGGCCCAATCCCCACTGGCTCTTCAGCTCCTTCTTCTCTGGGATAAGAGAGCCAATTCTCGACTGCTGAATCTCGGTAGCAAGAGTAGTGGTTGTCTCCTCTGCCTTCTTCTCTTGGTTTGTCACCCGCTTCTCCTGAGCATCGAGCTTCGCCTCTAACGCCTGAATTTGCTTCTTGAGCGCTTCGATATCTGCCCGCTCATCTGCGGCTGCAGGCATGACGGCAATCATGGGGAGAAGGAGGAGGGAGAGGAGCGTTGTATTTGCACAAAGATTCATAACTACTAGCTACTTAGACTTAGCATTGGTCGCCCTTATATTTGCAGTGAGCGATCCTTATATTTAAAGGCTGCGCTATGAGTATCAGTGGTCTGTTTGGCATGTCAATATGCCCCAGGGGTATTATTATTGCTTTGCATGTAAGCTGCTTATATCCGTCCATCTTGGGTTGCTCAGGGTTGTCACGCCGGCTTCTCCGGGTCAGTGTTTCTTAAGGGCTTAAGTTACTGACTGTATTCGCAAGTGCCTGTCCTTCAGGCCCCACGACCACGAATCCATGCGATTGTGATCGTAACGGCCTGCACCCTTCTGCTCTAGCGCTGTTTCATGCAGGAGGCCTTGGTGAGGTCGGGCAGGAATCGCTTAGATCGGCGCTATGGGAAGCCGCTATCTCGCGCCGTCCGGCGCCTGCTAGCTCCCCGGGGAGCTAGCACGGTGATGAAAAAAGACTTCCTGTTGCGCATTTCGATAGTTTGACTGCAACTTGGTTGGAGCCGCCGAAAAAATCCTCAACGTATCTCAGACCTCGGCGAGCGCTCGACCGAGCTCGCGCCGAGGTCTCAGTCGAGTCGAGGATACGCCTCCGGTTTTTTTGTCGTCTCCGTCTTGTTTCGTCGAACCTCTCACAATGCTCACTACGGAACCTTTTTTCACCACCCTGCTAGCCCGCATATTTCATGAAGCCTGCTACTGCGAGTGTCGATAATGGTGCTTTTTCGGTCCCAAATACTACCTTCAGACCGGAAGGTATCTCGATACGAGTCCGCCCTGCAGATACTTAGTTGAACTCGCCCTTCGGGCCCGAACAATCACCACTCTCGGCGCTCTCGTGACGCAGTTTCATGAAAAATGCGGAGCTAGAAGCTCCGCGGTCCATATTTCATGAAGCCTGCTACTGCGAGTGTCGATAATGGTGCTTTTTCGGTCCCAAATACTACCTTCAGACCGGAAGGTATCTCGATACGAGTCCGCCCCGCAGATACTTAGTTGAATTCGCCCTTCGGGCCCGAACAATCACCACTCTCAGCGCTCTCGCGAAGCAGTTTCATGAAAAATGCGGGCTAGCAGTGCCGCTGGCGCTGCTAGTCACACAACTAGCCCGCCGGGCTAACTACTTTTCAAATAGCACCAGCGCTGCGTCAAGCTCTGCTTCCGTGATCGGATTGCTGCTTAACGTAATCGCCCGAGTGTTCGTCGCATACGTTGGCCAGGTGCCGACTGAATCACGCAGGGCGAGGTTCTTGTTCTTCACCCCAGCGATGATTCGTGCGTCGTCGGCATTTCTATCCCATGGACGGGAACCGGCCTTCGACATAACCGATGCGAACGTGTTTGAGGCTGCAATCGGGGTTGGCCCGCTAAAGATCCTGCTCGACACTCGATACTGCGCCTCGATATTAGTCAGCACTGGTGCGACATTGTCAGAGATGAAGACCTGCGATTTTGCAGGTGTATTCCCCGAATAAATTGCATAGGCCGAGCTTAATCCCTGAGTCCCCGGTTGGTACACGTTCCCAATTACATCGAGGTAGGTCGGAACATCAACGTTATCGAGATCAGAGAGGTTCGTTGTGTTCCACGAACTGGTGCCTCCCCAGCCGAAGATGACGTTGTTAAGCATCTCTCCCTTGGTATTGTACTTCCACCGAATATTCCGGTCGTTATTCGCGGCCAGGAGGTTGCCGACAAATACTATCCCCTCCGCCTGTTCTCCAACGAATGCGCCGTTTCCACGCGCGCCGAGTGGATGAATCGAGCGCCTGAGGGCTTCAGCGATGATGCTGTCTTTTATGGTCACATTATCAACCGGTCCAAAGGTGGAGAAGTTAGAGTCCACTCCCCAGGAGAGCGAGAGATTCGTCAACCTGATGTTATCGGCGGGAGCCGTCTGCACCGTGATGGCTCGACGCATCGCTGGGTCAGTTCCTGCCGCAGCATCACCCGGCCGAATCGCGAGGTGCTCAATCCGGACATCGCGACTCTGGATGTTGAAGCCGCCGTTGGTAATCAGGACTCCTGGCGAGGGGGCCGTCTGACCGACAACGATCAGATCTGGCTCCGTTACAGTGAGGTCTGAGGCGAGCGTAATGCGGCCTGAAACCTCAAATACGCAGACTCGAGAAAATGCTTGATTCACGCATTCACGCAACGTCCCCGATCCGCTATCAGCCAATGACGTAACTTTAAGAACCGTGTACTGCTTTGCCGTCGTAGAGGGCGTTGAAGTAGCGGCGACCGTTGGCGCGCTTGTTGGTGTAGCCGTTATCGGCGTTGACGTGCGCGTGGCTGTTGCTGTAGCCGTGGGTGTTGCGGTTGCCGATGCAGTAAATGTCGGCGTCGATGTTCGCGTTACCGTTGGTGTAAAGGTAGGGGTTGGTGGCACCGGCGTCGGAGTTCGTGTTGCTGTTGGTGTCGCCGTTGGTGTGGATGTCGACGTGTTGGTCGGAGTAGGTGTGGAGGTAGATGTCGGACTTGGTGTGGCCGAACCACTTCCGGCGCCAGCGTCAGAGGTAAACGAGAAGATGTAGTTCTCGAGGTTCGTGTATCCATTTGCTGCAATACCCATCGGGTCTGTCGGTACGGCAAAAGCACGAGTGGCAACTGTAAGTTTGCTCCACGCGTCGATCGGTTTGGTCGTATCTTTAATGGAGCCATCGATCAGTATCTTGCCGGGCGTCGGACAGAAGCCTGTTCCTCCGGTGTTGGTAACGCAGCACGTTGCTGTTGTGGTGCAGTCCTTGTGCTTTCCGGTGTTAGTGGTCGTCTCGTTGATGATTCGAGTGTCGTGCGGATACCTGTTCCATGGCCGCGCACCAACAACAGGCACCAGGGTACTCAGAAGACTTGTGGGGCCAACAAGGCTGCTTGCCGCATTCGACAGAGGGAAAGCAGGAGAGGCGGCTTGCATTGACGAAGGTAGACCCTTGCCATTGGCATTCGCTATCAACCACTCGCTTCCCGAGTCAGTCGGCCGAGTATTTGAGCTGATGTTGCGGGCTACGTAAACCCGGGATGCGGTTGGAGTTGAACTGCTGAAGTAAAATACCGGTGATGCCGTGTCGGCAGTTGTCGGCCCACGTTGGTAAACGTTGTTCATGAAGTTAATTCTGTTGGCGGCTCCGCCTGAGGAGTAATCCATGTTCCACTGGTTGTATCCCGATGTGCTGGTATTAGCGAAATTGTAAACGTAGTTGTTGAGAAACTCGACATCCGAGTTGCTCTTCATGCGAACGTGACGTCCGTTTGAACTTGCAATTAGATTTCGGTAGTACGTCATGTTCTTAGTGTTTGACCCGAGTAGCGAGAACATCGAGTGCTTACCCTCAGTATCCCCGTGGTTCGAGTTGTTGAGGCCTTCAGCAACGATAGAATTAGAAATCGTGACATTTTTGATCGGAGTAGTGCCGTCTGCTGTGCTGTTCACTCCTGTATACGTTGAGAATGACTCATCCATACCCCAGGTAATTGAAACGTGGTCGAAAACGACTCTTTCAACTGGATCGCTGGAGCTTATACCCCATACCCCCATACCGTCTCGATCTGCCGCCCGTATGCCCGTTCCACCGTCAGTCGGAAGATTTCGATCTCCTGGTCGCGATGCAATGTGTTGAATAAGAACGTCGTCGGCTTGCACTACGATCGTTCCATCTCGCACTTGGATGCCAGGGTAGGGGGCTGTCTGACCGAACACAGAGACGTTGGGATTCTTGATCGTAACGCGAGTCAGGAGATTGATGTAACCAGCGACCTCGAACACGCAGGTGCGGGGCCCACTTGCGATCAAGCAGGCTCGTAATGATCCCGTGCCGGAGTCGTTGAGGTTAGTTACCTTGTAGATAGTTGTCCTGGCCGGTGTTGTACCACGTCCCGATCCGGCGACGGTAGTTGTGCCGAATCCGACAGCTCCCGGGAATACGGGGAGTGAGGACGTCTGGGCGTGAGCTACGGTCATCTGAATAGCGCTGGTGACTACCAGAATGCTAAGTCCTAGCCGACCCGTTACCCATCGCAGGGCGTGTTTTAATCGGTTTGATAGGGATTTCTTTTGTGTGCCCGAGGAAAAGTTAATCGTGTAGCCGATAGTCATAAGTCCATATCTCCGTACTCCCCACCGCAAAACCTGAAACGTCGGATTGCTGCGCAGGATGGGGAGTAGAGATGGGCGGACCGCTATCGATCCGCGACATCTTCAAAAACCTGACTACAGCAAACCGACACAGCGAATCCCCCTCTTGAAGAGGCCTTCCCGAGAGAGCCTTCGCTTGAAAAAACTCGGAGGTTTTTGCACCTCCACGTTCACCGTAGCGACCTCAATCGGGCGAGGCCAGATGTTGAAGAAAAAAAAATGCTATGATCGCGATTTGGTCGCGAGATCGTGCTGAGTAAAGTTTTGAGAGTACGAGTTTTTGACCACTTACTTTTTGTCGAGTTCGCCTGGTGTTTTTCAACCGAAAGTTTATTCTGCCGAAGTGAGCCATGGGGCACTTATCACGGGGTGCGGCGGATGCGTTTCCGGTTCACGTATCGGGTCCGTTTACGGCAGAATTCAATCCTTTGCGAGGAATATGTGTGACCACAGATACCTGGTAGACGGTGACCTGGCCGGTGTCGTACTCTAGTGGAGTGGACGCTATCGAGAAGACAGAGGAATTAGTTGGCAGGCCAGATGGGGAGAACGTGCTCATCCATCAGTCTTGGCTCAACCAACTGCCGCTCCTCCTTCTGCTATTATTATTGGAGGCGCTCATCATCTACGTGCGGATTGAATTCTCTGACAGATCCGCTACCAAGCTCCCCGAGACATCCGTAGATACTTTAATATCGATGTTGCCCATCGTTCCGCTCCTGATCCTGATAAAAGCTGCATATCCGATTATCAATGAACGGCTCGTTGTCACCCCTCAGTACATTATTCATGTGATGGGTCGGATCTCGTGGAGGGAGCGGTCCGTTCGTTTGGAATACGGCCACATCCAAGAGATTGAGATCGAACAGACTATTTTGCAGCGAATGCTCGGTCTGGGCGACATCTCGATCGTCGCCCTCGGTGGCGCTAACGTTGCAGCGATCCACATGCACGGCCTTGCAAACCCGAGAGGGGTTAAGGATCTCATACGCGCGAGGCGCAGTGAGGTTGAGGGTGTGCAGGTGTAATCAGTTATCATGAGTTGGAGGCTGAGAGCTTCCTACGGTTTCCGGCAGAGCCCAACCTCGGCGAGCCACTCCCGCTGATCCGCCCCTAGGGGAGAATCCGGACTCAAAAGCGGATTTGATTCGCGAAACTCCTCGCCAAAGAGCCAATGGTAGTGCACATGCACTAAGCCGTTCATAATCTGTTCAAGGACTTCAACACAGAAGTGATTGTAGTAGTGAAGCGGAAAATTGTAGGTGGGTGAAAGAATGCGAACTCTGTTTGTGGCACCCCAAATGGCCAACGAGAGCGCAGCTTGGTTTGTGCCCCACAGCTTGGCAACTTCTGAAGAAACCCACCCTGCACCAGCCTGAAAAGGGGCTCCGCTCGAATACGGCAGGATCCCTTTTTGAATGGAGTTAAAGAAGATCTCTGACCATCTCTGTAAAACACCACTACCTGTTCTTGCTACGACGAGCCCGCCGTTATAACTCGCCTTTACTCGCTTCCCATCGACAGATGATTCCACAAACGGGAGGTCCTCGTATCGCACGTTAAAGGCTGCGCAGAGGTTTCTCCAATACGGATCGCGTGGGTCGTGTGGGCCTTCGGAGCAGATGCCCTGCATATCAACCGGCCGCACCGCAACGTCGATGTCATCTGAGAGGTGAAGCTCGCAAGGCTCTCGTAGAAATAGGGTGTCGCTATCAAGAACTACAAGAATATCGTGATGGTTCATCCTTGCCACATGCGCTGCGGCAGCAACCCGATTGGCGGAGCCGTACTGTGGACACTCGGTGTTAAGAACCGCATCGATGTAGTGGACCTGAAGGCTACGCAAGCGCCTGCGCGCCCGCCGTGAGATGCCGATGCCTTTTCGTGGTGAGAGTGCGAAGATATCCGATCTCGAAAAAGCCCCGGTGTAGCGTCGAATGCTTTCGAAGAGCAAGAGCGCCTGGGTTTCAAGCCGTCCCTCCTCGATACAGGCAACAAATGCATACCGTTGAGAATCAGTTCGCTTTGCTCGAGATGGATAGAAACTCCCCTGTTGAAGCATAGACTTGGCGCTGCGAAACGCATTGTGAGAGGTCGAATACAACCGACGTAAGGATCTCATTAGCTGTACCTATCCTAAAGCTCCGCTAAATGCGAGAGTTGGCCCAGCATATTTCATCTGCAACAGGCAATCTCTGCACGATGTCGAGCGCACGCCGAGCTGTCGTTGGAGGACGAGGTACCCGCCCTCCATGGCAGCCTAGCCCGAGTATTGCACGAACGTGCGATGTTCGGGCTAGCAAGTGCATGGATGCACTTGCAAATTCCGATGCGTAGCGTCGGAATTTGGAGCCTACAGTTTGTGTGGGCACTTTGGGTCCCACACAAATAGTAGGCGATAAGAAAACAGGCCAAGGATGGCCTGTATTCGGCCATTTTTCACGGCGAGCGCAGCGAGCTTCGTGAAAAATACGGGCTAGATATCCTGAACGATCACAGCAAGTCTCGTCCAAATTGGGCAAGTTGGGTCTCTACTTTCTGCCGAAGCATCTCGCCTTGCTGGGTTACTCTAGCCGAAAGGTCAGCTTCAAATTCAGCTAAGCTCTTCCCATTCACGGTTGCAGACTGTGAGCTTCCAACAAAATTGATCTGTAGCTCCTCGGGGGTCTCGGGGGTCATATCTACGCCTTGTGATACTTCTTCCAGATATACCAGGAGATCTGAGAATAGTTGGTCAGAAAATAAAAAGGTGAGTAGGTCTCTCTCTGGTTGTGAGGGCTCGGGCGAGGAGTCCTTAATCTCCAGAAAAGTCGCGAGGAAAGCGCGGGTGATAAAAACCGATAATGGCTCCCGCAGCTCCCGTATCAGGGCCGATAAACCCTTAATGCCAACTGAAAGATTCCAAGTTTCTGCACCTCGACCACTCGCCTTTACGTCAATTCCATATGTAGCTCCAAGCTGGCCAGTAATCCTGCTCGAGAATGGCGCACCGAGCAGATCGATCGGATTGAGTTTGCCGGATTGGGTAGAAACCTCAACTTGTAGCGCGAGAGAGGCTGGATTGCTCAGCACCACTTTCTCAAATGCAGTGAGGGCAGAGACGGTGCCCACGAACGCCCCCTGCCGTCCCTCAAGATCTCGGAAGGACGTAATCGAACTGAGACCAGATTTAGTTGAATCCAAGGCGAGTTGCTTCACCTCCGGCAATTCAAGGACTGCATCTTTAAATTTTTGTAACGGTAGCGAGCTGCCGCCCGACTGTTGCTTGATCGAGAGATCGATGAGCAGTGGTTTGCCTCCGGCTTGCTGAAATCCGACTTTACCGTCGATTGTTGTTCCGGAGTTCAAGAAGAAGGGACTTTGGAGATAAAACTCGTTAAAGATGATACTAAATGGTGGCACGGCTGATTCCTGAGGTTCGGCAGGTTTTGCTGCCAGCCCCATCCGAGCCGCAGGAAGCGAAATAACAACGCTGCCCCTGCTTTGAATAGACCCGTCACTTAACACGGATTTCATGGCTTCGGTGATCGAGTTGCTTAATTTTTGAAGGGATGGGCTTAAGGCCTTCTGGGTCTGCGCTCTCTGGCTGGCTGCCATCAAATCGAAGAAAGCTGGTCCGTACTTGCCCTCCATCGCCAGGTCGTAGGTGAATGTAAACATACCGTCGGTGACGTCCCAACCAAAGCCTCCACCGTGATACGTCATATCCATGAATAACTTTTGCGTTGATGGGTCGGCCATCTTGATAGAGAAGGGCTTGTTGATACGAAAACCGACCAACTCTGATGCTATCTTTTTTGGATCTGCAATCAGCTCTTTCAGAAGCGCTGCACGGGTGGCTATAAACCCTTCGTTGCGCAGAAGGATCGAGGCGTCAGTAGGGTCTCCTGACAGGATCGTGGTGCTAGTTCCCGCTTTAGACTTGTTCTCGATTTTTAGCCCATTGAGCTTGCCACTTCGCAGGTGCACGCTTGTCCCCCAAAGAGGAACTCCGACCGAATAAATAATTGGATCGCCCGTCGGCTTGGCGCGAGTTTCTAGCAGGATCTCCTTCGGTTTGTCCTCCTGGGAGAGTGCAACGGAGCTATACATGTCATCAACTCTGTATTGAACTATCGACGCACCTTGAAAGTAGCCCGCATACTTGAGCTCGCTGATTCGAATGGTGACATCGATAGCAACCTCGTTGTTAGGCCCGAGGTAAAACGAGAATTGCTGCTTTAACAGTTTGCTCTCAATCCCTTGGCACCCTAAGTACCAAATGCCTGAATATGCGCCAATCAAAAGCGCCGCGACCACAGCACACATAAGCCGTTTCATAGAAGCTCTCCTCTCGATTTAGATAGTGAGAATATAGTGGTGTTTAGTCGCCTACTGCCACTCATTTTGTGGCTGCTGGCGAAGTCAGCACCTGTGCGACCCAGACATCCGCGACCTCTGCGCCAATCAACCAGCGCTTTCTACAATTTGTGTCGCCCCAGTGTTGGCAGTAAAGACTACAACACTTCGCTCCTCAGTGAGAAGCTTTACGGCGGGATCAGTTCTAAGTAATGCAATCAGTGCTTGATGATATGAGGGGTGCAGAACGAACAGGTCGTGGCTTTTAATGACCTCTGCGACCAGCATTTTGTCCTGTGCGATGGCGATAGATTCGTATCGTCGCCACGTCTCTGGGGTGAAAAGGAGGAGTCGCCCATCGATGTAGACCTTCCATCCCGGATATCCAACATATTCGAGGGCACCACCATACTCTCGATAGTTAAAGATGCGAGCGGTTGGAAACGCTACCTTTAGTTTTTGAAAAACGGGTAGGGGGGAATCATGGGGAAGTAGCGGGCTCGGATTCAGAGCGAGGGTTGCGAACGCAAAAGCTGCTGTAATCCACACGGTTCGAGTTCGGAGCGACGTGATGCTGCGAGTGGCGAGCATGCCGGGCCAGAAGGTGCTCAATACCTCTCCAAATAGCGGCACCGATACGAAGCCCCAGAGTGCGCCAAAACGAGCAGAAGAGAGGGTAAGGATACAGAAGATGATCGACACCGTTGTGGTGATCGGATCCCAGCGCACGCGACGCCCTTTCGGAGAGAGAGCCGCTGCAGCCAGCATGGCAGCGAAGAACCAGTAGGGAATCATCGCTCCGCGCACCGTCGGATCCCACGGTGGTAGCCATTCAGAGATTCGTAACAGATCTCGCGATATTGTCACGTTGGCTGATGTGTAGGCGAATATGTGTGTGCCGTTTGCTGAGCAGATCGATGCTAGCGGCGGAAGCGCGATATACCACCACGGTATTTTTCGCCACACCACGTAGGCTCCGATGATTGGGAGTGCGAGGAGCACAGTCGCATGGAGGTTTTGCCAGACGATGAGTAAAGCCAAGAGCGCTAACGAGTGCCACATCTTCGTGCAGCGCTCCGACGGTTTCGTGGAGCTGCACTCAGCAAAGAGGAGTAGAAGAGAGAAGCAGAGGTAGGTGAAGTCCTGCGCACGAGCGTTTGAGTTCGTCGCTGACACCAGGTAGGCGGTAATGAGACCAGCGCCGATAGCAAAAGGTGAAGGGTAGCGCCCCTGCAATCGTTGCATGACCAGCCCATACCAGAGCCCCAGAGATACAAATGTCATGATCATGAGCGTAATGTGAAGTGCTTTAACTCCAACTAAACCAAACCAGGCGTCGACCTGAGCATACAAAAAGCCGGCCATCCACCACAGCAAGGCAGGGATAGGAAGTTCAGTTTCGGTAAGAGTCACTCGTGCAGGTAACCATCTGCTCACTACTATGTGGGTGTACAGGTCGCAGTCGCTCAACGGGGCAAGCATCCAGAATTGGGCGAGGATAGCGGTGATGATGAGCGTTACCGGAATGAGTGTACGCATAGTAAGCTAGTGTAGCCGAAACACCGAGTAATCGGTAGGAACTACTCGATGAGCAGGCATGAGATTCCCTCAAATTCTCCGGTTTATCCGTCCAGATGGTGAGCATAGGTTTTCCCGTCGACCACGTGACACCTTATTTGGCTGAGTAGAGATCAAATGTTGCTGAGCTATCCTGCAGTGCGCAGCGATCCGGTAGGAAGCAGCCCCCCTCCACGAACTACCTTCAGAAACGTCTCCGCAATGAGACGATTACCTTCCTGGTTAAGGTGCGACCCATCGGGCAGCTTTCCGCTAGTGGGCACAACCCGGATCCGCTGCGGCACTAGTATTGGCAGATTGACGGTCTTTGCAATATCGCGTAACGCGGTAGTATAGGGTTCCACGTCATCGATCAACATGAGGATAACAGGAATCTCAGACGCCGTTTCTCTTATTCGATTCAGGAGTTGCTTGGTTATTTCAATTCCAGCTTGAAACAGCGGATCCGAAAAGCCGCGATGCTGAATGCGAGTCTCAATCGAATCGGACTTGTCGCGTGCTACGCGTTGCACTGTGGCCATATCCCAGCGCGTGCTGAGCGCATAGGCGAGCTGAGATAGACCGATGATTGGGGCTATGATATCTCCGTACTTGCGGGGAAAGCGCACAACAATGCCCTCTTCCTCTAAATAGGCGTAGTGCCTCAAATTAAATGTTACCGAAGAGAAGCTGTTTGATGAGTCGATGACTCAAAACTCATGTTACCGAACCTTTATAAGAGGTTGAAAACATGAGCGGAATTGAGAACCTGA
>JBIJBZ010000258.1:0-3513 GCA_044344945.1 Bdellovibrionota bacterium
GCCGTACCACGTAACCGAAAACATGAACTCGCGCGCGCTCAACATAGCTTCTAAACAACGCTAGTAAGCAGGAGTTCTCCGCTCTCGTGTTCGTCAGCGGAGATGTAGGTACATGGGTGAATAAACCAACAGTAGCACTGCAATCCCTTGCGGGTACGTTCACGCGCACGAGCACGCGCACGTAATAACCTCGTTTTTAGCTGGAAACTCAGCGGGTTATGCCGTAGCTCTGCCCCGCTACTACCCACTAATTCCGTCGATGAGCCTTAAATATAATCCAAGATCGTCATCCGCAACACCTTCGCAGTGACGGTATATGAGGCTTGGAGCGCTGTCTGCGCCTGCTGGAGATTAGATGCTGCCTCTGTCTCATCAGCATCCTGCAACCTGCTCAACACCTCTTTCGCTGAATTCTTTGAGAGATCGAGAAGCGCCTGCCCCGTCTCAATTCGGCGGAGTCGACCACCGATACTTACACGCTCTGGAATAAGATCGGTGTTACGTGCCGTATCAATCAGATCGATGCAGGCCCGAATATCGGCTGTTTGAGTATGCGCATCGGCCGGGAAAGTGTACGCTGCTCCGCCACCATCCGGCGTTCCACTTGCCGGTGTGGTTGAATAGCCGGCAAGTGCACGGGAAAGCCGCTCCAACGCTTCCATTGACGTTGCAAAGAGAGTGTCGGCTTTCGTACTCAAGGATACCGATATCTCATCGGTCAACCGAATGTTTTTTCCGATGGCACCAGCAGGATTGGTATCAAAAGAGTAGCGCTTGTTGGCATCTCCGGTCGCGGGTTCTGTGTACACATTCTGATTTACCGGGGGTGTCTCATCATTAGCACCTGCATACACGTATTTGCCCTGATAACTCGAGTTAGCCAAGCTCGCCATCTGGTCGCGGATCTGAAACAACTCCTGCGCGAGCTGAGCCCGCGCCGTTTGCTCAAGCGTCTCATTTGCCCCCTGTTGTGCGATCTCTTTTGCTCGCACCATAACCTCATTAGCCTGGCTCACGATCTGATCTTGAAAATCCAGGTAGCTTTTCGCTTGGGCAATAACATTCGAATAGGAATCAATTTTTGTTATCTGCTGCTGATAGCGAGATATTGCCCCTGCATCGACTGAATCACTCGGTTTAGCCGCCCGAACACCTGAGGTCAATTGGTTTGAATAGTCCGCGACACGTCGCTTGTTTTCCATGGTATTGGCAACAAGATCACGAACACTCTGATTTTGAGAGATGCGTATCATATGAGACTCACTATTGTGTCGAGAAGCTCACTGGCTGTCTTAATCATGCGAGCTGATGCCTGGAAAGCTTTCTGATATTTGATAACGTTTGCAAACTCCTCATCGAGACTCACTGCTGAGAACTCATCTCGCTTACTCACAGCAGCTTGATAGCTTGACGTGGCTACATTTGCTTCCACCTTAGCAGATGATGAAAGTGCCCCCACCGTGCTCACTACTGAGTTGTACAGCTCGTCAAACGTCCCTTGGAACGTGCTACCTTCAACGGAGAAGCTGAAGGTTGCGCTGCGAAGATCGGCCAGAGCTTGGGCGTTTCGCCCGTCTCCCGAAGCAAACGAGGTCAATCCGGCAAGGGCGTTCGTATCGAGTGCAGCCGAGAACTCGTCGGGCGATGAAAACCCAAGTTTCAAGATCCGAGAGAATACTCCAATTCCTGAGGCACTAAGGTCAGCGCTGGTTGCTTGCCCATTACCATCAGCATCTTTGGCACCGGAATAGTCAAAGTCGAAGAGGCCGAAGACGTCCGGAGTATTTCCATTAAGATCTCCGGAGCTTGCTTGAGTACCTGATAGTCCTGGATTCTCATCCGACCCCCGATACGTTTGGTTCACGCTGGTAAGCAGTTGTCGCGCCACCATCTCGACGCGCGTCGCAAGCCCCACGAGCTCACCATCCGCCTGGAATGGGCTCGTATTTGATGGATCCGCGTAGCCTCGAACTTGGAGAATTCCCCCTAACGATCCCTGACCATTCCGTAGAACCTTAGTTAGATCGAGATCCATCGGCGCATTCTCAGTGCCGTAGTCATACACTACGTATGATAGGATCCCCCCACCCAAGGAGTTAGGGAGCCCTCCTGGCGAGGCGAAACTCGGCGTTGTAGTAACTTTGAGGGCCCTCGCGGTTGACTGGTTAACGAGGGGAAATCCATTATCGAGTGTACAATTGATCATGCCATTGGGTGTCTCCAATGTTGTGAATGACACCTTCTGAGCAAGGCTGGCAAGAACTGTATCACGCTGATCTCGCTCATCAGCGGCGGTGAGACCTGCGCTCTCTCTGGTGGCGATAACCCCATTTAGGTGTGCGATCTGTTGGGTGTAGGTATTGATAGCCTCGACTTCTTGGGGGATCCGGAAATTGAGCTCATCTTGCGCCCCTGCAATCTGGTCGTAGGTCGTTTTTACCGCAGTAACGAGGTCTTCTGCGTGCTGCATCACATTCAGTCGTTGATCTAAGCTTGATGGATTGAGGCTTAATTGATTCACCGATGAGAAGAATTCATTGAGCGCCGAGCCAATCGTATTCTGCGGACCAGTAAACGCGAACAGATTTTCGATCCTGCTCAGATAATCGGTTTTAACCTCTGCCTTCCCCTGCTTTGAGAGTGCCTGGCGAGTTGAGCTCTCAAGAAAAGCATTCGTAAGTCGTTGAATGTTGCCCAGCTGAACACCACTACCGATACTCAAGTATCCATCTATGACTGCCGGATCAAGCTGGGTCTGAATTATGACATTACGTCGCGTGTACCCAGGTGTGTTGACGTTTGCGATATTGTTTGAGGCATTCGCGAGCAATGCTTGCTGCGCGGTCATTGCGCTAGTTGAGTTACCGAGAATCTTGGCGCCAAAATTTGTCATGTCACTGGGTAGATAAGACCGGCAAAAGGTGCCGGTCTATAGAGATCCTACTTACAGTGAGCAAGTGGTGTGCCGTTCGTTTGAATTGGCTGGCTTGGAATACAAGGGCCTGAAACGACTACACTCGAACCCCTCAGGAGCGGAGATATAGCACTACGCCTCTCCGAGCAGTGACCCCGCTCGCGGCGCAGCCGGTTGGGCTCCTTCTTGTAAGGCACCGAATGAGTTGTAAACCCGACTCACCGCCTGCGAAGCAGACCAAAGGATTGATATCTCACCGTTCACGAGGCCCAGCGAGAAGTTCAGAACGTGATTAAATTCCTTGCTGCGGGCATCCACCCGGGCGATGGTCTCCTTGATGGCAGCAACCAACAAGGTCAATCGCTTCCTCTCAACCGGAGCCGGAATAGTGGTAACAAATTCGGATGCTCGCACACCTTCCCGGCCGGTGAGGGCAGAAAGAATAGCAACACGATTCTCACGGAGGGTCGCAAGGATCTCTACGGTCTGTCCGCGCTTAGCAGCAAGCTCTGTAACCTCGTCTGATTTCAGGCGAATGACGGCAAGCTGCTCTTTGTCCACGAGAGAAAGATAGGTCTTATACTGAGCAAGCTCTTTCT
>JBIJBZ010000069.1:0-15580 GCA_044344945.1 Bdellovibrionota bacterium
TCCTGCGTTCGCTCAAAGGTCTTATCACGGGACAGATCTCTGCTCGCAAGAGTATCGGTGGTCCGATCGCAATCATCAAGCAGACAGCCAGTAGTGCTCAGAAGGGGTGGTTGGCTCTCGTGGGGATCATGATATTTCTCAACATCACGTTGGCGATTATGAATCTCCTTCCGATCCCAGTATTGGATGGTGGGCACTTAACCCTCTTCACGATTGAGCTGCTGCGTGGTCGTCCGCTTACGATGAAGTTTCAAGCGGCCGTCACCAATGTGGGCTTAGTAATCCTCCTGTCCTTGATGGTGTTCGCTATCGGAAACGATCTCGTACGCGCCTTGCTGTAACAGCGGAGGGTGGTGTGAACAGAGCAGCTATACTTGCGATTGATACGAGTGGCTCGTTTTGTAGCGTCGCGTTACGCGGAGAGAATGGCCAGGTCTTTGAGCGTGTTTCGCTCGGTGCCGGTGATCACTTTGAGCAGCTTCCCCGACTTGTGAGTGCGGTGTGTGATGATGCTCGTATCGTTGTTTCAAGTTTGTGTGAGATCAGAGTTGGTGCTGGACCGGGGTCCTTCACCGGTTTGCGGATCGGGATGAGCTATGCCAAAGGGTTGGCTGTTGGTGTGCATGCGCCACTCGTGCCTGTTTCTTCATTCTATGGGGCGGCGCTTCGCGTGGCCTCAGCTACCCCTGAGGCAAAGCGTATCATGGTCGTATCGGATGCCCGGCGGGACGAGGTGTTTCTTGGCCAGTTCGAGGTACACGGGGGGCGGTGTGAGGAGATCGGTCCTGAGTCGATCGTGTCTCGGGGGCAGCTTCTGCAGGTAGTAACGGCTCACCCGGGGTGCCTGGTAGTCTCGCCCCTAAAAGGCTTCACGATTGAGGGGGTTCCCTTACTTGAGGAGCCTTTACTAGCCGCCGGACTCTTGCTTGCAGAGAGCTCAAGAGCCCCATATTCCGTGGGTGAGGTGGCGCTCGTAGAGCCCAATTACGTACGAGGAGTCTCAGCCAAAACAATTGAAGAGCGACGAGGCGAGGAGAGGGGGTTGACTCTTTGCTAAACCCCAGTTATGGATCTCGTGTAACTGTTCAGTTGCTTGGCTGCAACTGGCGGGCCGTAAGAGGCTCGCTAGTCATGTAAGTCTGGTCGGGAATGCGCGTCTGGCAAAGGCGTTGCGAGTAAAGAGATCCCGGCCCATCTCGTTAATCACCCCTTTCGATTGTTGCTCTGCTGGTGAGTGGAGTTGGTTTCCCCGGGTTGTGCCGGAGTGTCAGAGGGTTTAGCAGGTTGGTGCGGTGCTGCGGGTGATTTGCTACGAGGTGGTGCTGAACGTGCCGGCGCTTGAAGGATGTATTGGTCCAGAGTGCCTCAACAAAAACTTGTCATTCGAACTCTATCGATACGTTCTTTGAAAGGATCCAGAAAGTGGGCGCGCATATCATGAGCGCTGCAATCAAGGGGTCTTCAATCACAACAATTTTAACGCCTACGTCGTGCAGTGTAAAAGGATGTTACGACCATGAATCTAAATGAATTAAAACAACTCAAAACTGATGAGCTGATGAAAGTCGCAGCGGAGTTCAACATTGAAACCGCCAACTCCATGCGTCGCCAGGAGCTCATCTTCAGCATCCTTGCGGCACAGTCCGAATCAAACGGAAGTATCTATGCCGGTGGTGTGCTTGAGTGCCTTCCGGATGGATTCGGCTTCTTGCGCTCCCCGGACTACAACTACATACCTGGTCCCGATGATGTGTATGTGTCACCGGCTCAGATTCGACGTTTCGGTCTTAAGACCGGCGATATCATAGAGGGTCAGATCCGACCGCCACGAGAGAAAGAGGGGGAGCGTTATTTTGCGCTCGTGAAGGTTACCTCGGTCAACCTCGATTCCCCTGAGGTTCTCAAAACGAAGACCCACTTCGACAATCTTACAGCGCTCTATCCAAATGAGCGATTGAAGCTTGAGAGCAAGAAGGGCGGACTCTCCACTCGCATCATGGATCTATTCTGCCCGATCGGTAAGGGACAACGCGCGTTGATCGTTGCGCCACCACGAACCGGTAAGACGATCCTTCTCCAGAACCTCGCGAACGCGATCACTGAGAATCACAAAGAGGTAATCCTGCTCGTTCTTCTTATCGATGAGCGACCGGAGGAAGTTACCGATATGGCTCGTTCCGTGAAGGGAGAGGTTGTGAGTTCAACCTTCGATGAGCCTGCGCAGCGTCACGTCCAGGTAGCGGAGATGGTTATCGAGAAGGCTAAGCGGCTCGTCGAGCATAAGCGCGACGTCGTTATCCTGCTCGATTCGATCACCCGTCTTGCGCGTGCCTACAACACGGTAGTTCCTCCGAGTGGAAAGATCCTCTCGGGAGGTGTTGACTCGAATGCTCTCCACAAGCCGAAGCGCTTCTTCGGAGCTGCTCGTAACGTAGAAGAGGGTGGAAGCTTGACGATTATCGGCACGGCTCTGATCGAGACTGGAAGCCGAATGGACGAAGTGATCTTCGAGGAGTTCAAGGGAACTGGTAACTCCGAAATCGTGCTCGATCGTAAGTTGAGCGAGCGGCGTATCTACCCAGCGATCGACCTGAAGGCCTCAGGTACCCGAAAAGAGGATCTCCTCCTTGAGGACAATACTCTGCAGAAGGTGTGGTTGCTCCGTAAGGTTCTCAACCCGCTCAACACCGTTGAGGCGATGGAGTGGTTGTTGAGCAAGATCGACGGCACCAAGAGCAACAAGGACTTCCTTGAGATGATGAAGGGGTAATAGGCGAGGGGGGCGCCTACGGGCTATTCTCCTAGTCCTGCTCCTAATCCTCATCCGTGTCATCCTCCTGCACCTCAAGTTTCCGCTCGGCTTAGCCGATTACCGTAGTGCCCGTCAGAGCGCGCTGTGTTACGACATGGGTGGGGTAATCGCTTTTTATGACCATTGATCCGGCATCAATTAAGATTCTCGCAGTCGACGACAATCACGAAGGGCTCTTCGCCCTTGAGCAGCTCTTATTGGCGCGTGGATTTTCAGTTGTCACCGCCTCATCAGGAACAGAGACCCTTGAGAAGGCTGCGGCTGAGCGCCCTGATCTTATTCTGCTCGATGTTGTGATGCCAGAGCCAAACGGCTACGAGGTTGCAAAGCGACTTAAAACGCATCATGAGCTCCGGTATACCCCGGTTGTCTTATTAACTGGGAAAGACGAGCTCAAAGATATTCTGCACGGATTCGAGCAGGGTGCGGATGACTACATCTGTAAGCCTTACCAATCGGCCGAGCTTGTGGCGCGTGTGCATGCAGCGCTTCGAGTTCGTAAGCTCTACACCGAGCTGCGTGATGTTAAGGTTGCAAACCGCCACCTGCAGGCGCGTCTCCAGGAGGAGTTCGCCTTCGGTACGATCATCGGAAAGAGCCCCGCCATGGATGCGCTCTACCAGATCATGACCAAGGTTATCGATAGTGATGTGCCGGTACTGATTACTGGTGAATCTGGAACCGGTAAGGAGATGGTAGCAACGGCGTTGCACGCCAACGGCCCGCGTAAAGATAAGGCGTTTGTAGTTCAGAATTGCTCGGCGTTTAACGAAAATCTCCTGGAGTCGGAGCTGTTCGGCCACGTCAAAGGAGCTTTCACAGGAGCTGTGCGCGACAAGCAGGGGCTCTTTGAGGTTGCAGATGGTGGAACCTTCTTCTTGGATGAATTAGGTGAAATGAGCCCAGCCTTACAGGTAAAGCTTCTTCGCGTGCTACAGGATGGAACCTTTATGCCGGTCGGCGGCACGAAGCAGAAGAAAGTTGATGTGCGGATCATCGCTGCAACAAATCGCAATCTGGAGGAGATGGTAGAGCAGGGAACCTTTCGCCAGGACCTCTACTACCGACTGAACGTCGTGAACTTGCGGCTTCCTCCCCTCCGTGAGCGGGTTGGAGATGTCCCACGTCTAGTGCAGTTTTTCGTCTCAAAGATCGCAGCAAAATCGCAGCAGACTCCAAAGACGATCGCGCTTGACGCCATGAGCGCCCTTGAGCGCTACCGGTGGCCGGGGAATATTCGACAGCTGGAGAACGAGATACAACGTGCCTACGTGATGAGTGGCAAGGATCCTGAGATAACAGCGGTGCACCTCTCCCCAACGGTGATTGAGGCAGGTGCTCATCCGAATCACATTGGGCCGAGCCTTGACTCGCAGGGGCGCCCCCTCAAGGAGATACTTGATAAGGTCGAGCGGGATATGATTGAACAGGCATTAAAGCGCTGCGAGGGGAACAAAAGTGAGGCCGCGCGTCAGCTCGGGATCTCTCGTTCGAATCTCATCGCCAAGGCCCAGGAGTACGGTTTGGAGTAGTTTCAATGCGAGCAGTCTTACTCTCCCGAGATCTCCTGTTTATCACCAAGATCAAGGAAGTTGCCGCGGCGCATCAACGGGAGTTGGTCGTCGCTAAATCCGAAATCGCGCTTAGTGATGCGCTCTCGGGGACTACAGCTCCAGGCATAGTGCTGGTAGACCTCGAGAAGACCCCGTTGCCCCTGGAGGTGATACGTCGGGAACTGACCGGGCCCGGTAGGGAGGGTTGGAAGTGTGTTGCGTTCTTCTCTCACGTCCACCTCGAAACGGGGGATTCGGCTCGAGCGCTTGGCCTCGGAGAGGTGGTGCCCCGCTCAAAGTTCGTTCAGTTGTTGCCCCATCTTTTGTCTTCCCTATAACCCCGTATCGGGATAGAAAATAGCGGAGTTTTAAGCGTCTTTTGGGTGCAGCGTATCTCTGTATGAAACACTTCCTATCATCTACTACTTTTACAGCCACAGCCGCGGTTGTTGTCGCCTGCGTTGTGGGCACCATCTTGGACAACCGAATTGACGATTCGCTCTCTGCTTCCGATCGCATCATGGTGAAGAAGGAGCTCTTCCTAGACGCAGCGCCTGAGAAAGCGCGTGCAGTGCAGACCCAGATTGAGAAGCTCTCGGGGATCAAGGGCGCGCCCTTACTCTCGCTGGAGGAGTGGGTGCCGGTTAACCCTGTTATCGTTGACGGAGTTGATGTGAGTAATCTTTTCTCGGGGGAGCTCTCGTACAAGCGGAGTCTCGAGAAGAACTTTCAGTTCTCTAAACTTGTGCTCGATGCGTCATTTGGGCGGCCAGGAACCTTCTTTGATTTTGGAGTGTCTGGAGGCGCGGATAGTGCGGTCATAGTGAGGCTTTCTGGCAGCGGGGTAGCAACCTTTAACCGTGCGGCGGGTGGGGTGCTTGAGCCAGTTGAGAGCGCCAAGGCGCCTCTTCCGGTTGGGTGTAGCCGCTTTGAGGTGCTCCAAAAATCTGACTCCCAATCCGTTGTTTGTCAGGGTATAACAGTTGCAGAAATAAAAGCGCCGTTTCGACGTCAGGCAAGGGTCTTTGTGGCATCCAACCTTACAAGAGGTGAGGTCCGAGAGTTGTCGATTTCGGAGTGAGGAACAGTCTGGTTGCAGCGGCCGCCCTTTGCAGTGACGTGGTGTTTTAACCTAGGGACTACATGACTCAGATCTTAGCTCTTCCCGGTTTCTCAATCGGACTGCCGCTGGCAGTGCTCTTCGGGTCCGTCTTAGTTAGCCGCACTCTTAAGATCTCCACAGTCGGAACTATCCTCGCGGCGAGTGCGCCACTCTCGCTCCCCTTCATTGATCTCCCCGTTGAAAAGGAATTCTCACAGCTCCATCCAGAGTACGTGATCGGTAGTGCGTGGGCCGTCATGCTCGCCGCTGCAATCGGGTGGGTACTCATACGGCCCATCATCTCAGGAGCTATCGCCAGTCTTGGTTTAGTTCGTGCGATCTATCTCGGCATCTTAGCGGTGGCGGTCGTAGTTGTGGGTGTATTGATGATTGATCCCGAGGCGCTCACGGCGTATGCGCCAGGGTGGCGTGGCTCAGCGGGCTTAGTCCTCCTGTGTGCATCTCTCTTGAGTATGTCGTGTGCACTCGCACGGGTGCTGCGCGCCGCCATGCTCCTCGTTGTGTGGTCCTTCGTTTCGGTTGTGCTGGCGAGTGAGGTGTTCCTTCACAAATTGCCGCAGGAGATCGTGCGAGATGATCTAAAACGGATTCAATCCCTCGTTCCATCGGAGAAACTTCAACGGGCGATCGAGCAGCTAGACGTGAGGAGTTCGGGAGAGGGACTGAAGGCATTTGTGCTGAGTGGATCGAGTGCTGCTGGTGTTCCGGCTATTGAGGAAAAGGCGCTCTCGTCGAGGATCCGGGGGCTTTTTCATGAGGTGGGATTGCCGGTCTCTGTGCATGATGCATCGATTCCCGGTGCCTCGGTCTTTGATATCAGCCGAGTAGCTCGCGAAAAGATCGAGCCCCAGCGTCCCGATGTCGTTTTTATCGTTGGTTGGGAGAGTGACAGGGAGCGGGGTGTTAATTCGCTCGGTGTGCCTGGACTCTCCGAGTCTGAAGCGCGCGCCTTACAAACCAGTCAGAATCAGGCCTCGGGGATGGCTGCACTCGTGGAGTCTGCTCGCACCGCGATATCATCGAGCGCCCTCTATCGATACCTACGGAGTCAGGTGCAGGGTGATGACCCCGATCTTCAGAAGCCCCGGGTTTCTCCGGGTGAGTATCGAGAACAGCTGCAACAGACGGTCTCTTCACTCAAAGGAGCAGGCTCACAGGTCGTGCTTATTGCGGAGCCAAGCGTGAGCGATGAGGATCTTCCGTATCGAGAGGCGATGCTTGAGGTCGCTGTGAATCAGCAAGCCCTCTTTTTGCCATCTGATAAGCTTATGACTCAGGCGGCTGATCCGCTGGTGTTTAGCCGTGGTTCCCTCCTGTCAGATCGCGGATACGATCTCTTGGCGCAGAGAGCGGTGGATCACATCAAGGCAACGGAGATCCTCTCGGATGGGGCGAAGCGACACGATCCAGCCGGCCAGGGCGTTTAAGGGAGCAGCAGAGGAGTGGTATTGCCCCATCCTGCTAACGAAGAGTGAGCAAGCACGTGCTAGTAGAGATCCTAAAGCTCCGGCTTTTTCGACTTATTAAAAGGTCTGGCGTATCGGAGTCCCTGCCTGATAAAACATCATTTATGGGTTCAGAGCGTTTCTCCTCAACAGAGCAGGGGAAGGGGCTGGTTAGGTTCTTTCTCGTTCTGGTTGGACTGATGGTTCTCGCCGTGGGGGGCTTTAAGGCGGTCCAGGTAACGTACCACTTCTATGATCTGAAGAACTTTATAACCCATCAGTTGCGCACTGCGGACATCGAGCCTGATTCCGAGATCCGGAAAAAGGTGGCGGCGCGAGCAAAGAGTTCTGGAGTTGTGTGTGTCGAACAGGATATCGTAATACATCGTGGTGATGGGATGATTACCCTAGAGATGCCCTATCGGCACGACATTGATCTGAAGATTTTTGGACAATCTCGAAAGCTCGCAACGTTAGAGCTACGCGAGGTGGTGGAGCGGCGCTTGGCCGAGCCTAATAAGAGGTGAGTATATGAGTTCAAAGTATAAACCGGTGCCCCGCGAGTGGGAGCAGGTGATGGATGAAGATACGATAGCGCGTGCGATATCGCGTATGAGCTTCGAGATTGTGGAGAAGGACCGCGACCTCAGTAATCTTGCTATTGTGGGTATTCGCACCGGTGGAGAGTATCTGGGAAAGAGGCTGCAGCAAGAGATCCAGAAGATCGAGCAGGTAGAGATAGCGTACGGAGTTATCGATATCACCCTCTATCGCGATGATCTCTCAAGCTCGCAGTCGCAACCGACTCTGCGGGGAACTGATCTCCCGTTTAGGATAGCTGGCTCGCGGATTATATTGGTGGATGACGTGCTCTTCACCGGCCGTACGATCCGATCGGCCCTCGATGCGATTATCGATTTCGGACGTCCCCGGAGTGTGGAGCTAGCCGTTCTGCTAGACCGCGGATACCGTGAGCTTCCGATTCAGGCTGACTATGTCGGTAAATTCGTCCCTTGCAAGCGCTCCCAGCTCGTCCGAGTCCGCCTCAGTGAGATGGGGTACAAGGATGGGGCGTATCTGATTGAGCGGGAAGAGCGGTAGTCTCTCCCCGCGTACAGCCTCTAAAAAGTACGACCCGTGCACGTGCACGTGCACGTAAACGTGCGCGACCCAAAAGCAGTTGGTAACCCACCAGCCCCCGCTTAGGTCCTAGGGGGATCGGAAAGGTCTAGGTGCACGCGCACCTCCACGTCGCGCCCCAGTGGTCTTATGCCCCCAAACAAAGACCCGTGCCAATCGCCTTTTCCCTAGCCCGTATTTTTCACGAAGCTCGCTACGCTCGCCGTGAAAAATGGTCGAAAACAGGCCATCCTTGGCCTGTTTTCTTATCGCCTACTATTTGTGTGGGACCCAAAGTGCCCACACAAACTGTAAGCTCCAAATTCCGACGCTACGCATCGGAATTTGCAAGTGCATCCATGCACTTGCTAGCCCGAACATCGCACGTTCGTGCAATATTCGGGCTAGCTTCATTTTCAGCAGCTCCTGAAGTCAAAGAACCGTTATTTTTGTAGCGTAGACTCTTGTAAAGTTCCCTCCGGTAGGGTTAACTGGACGCTCGATGGTCGACCACTTGTTGGGCATAGAAGGGCTTTCGAAGAAAGAAATTTATCGGTACCTCGACACCGCTCACTCATTCGTTGAGGTTTCAGAGCGGGATATCAAGAAGGTACCGACTCTCCGTGGAAAAACGATCATTCACGTGTTTTTCGAGCCGAGTACTCGGACGCTTGCCAGCTTCGACATCGCCGGTAAACGGCTCTCTGCAGACACCATTAACATCTCTTCAAGTTCAAGTTCAGTTAAGAAAGGCGAGACCCTCCTCGATACCGTGCGGACGTTGGAATCGATGAATCCCGACGTTCTGGTGATTCGACACTCCGAGAGTGGCGCAGCGCACTTTGCTGCCAAGTACCTAACCCGCTCCTCGGTTATTAATGCGGGTGATGGAGCTCATGAGCATCCGACGCAAGCGCTCCTTGACCTGCTCACCCTTCGACAACATTTTGCAACCAAGGGCAGGGGAATTGAGGGGCTGCGGGTCGGATTCGTGGGGGATGTTCGTCACTCGCGAGTTGCTCGAAGTAATATCTGGGGACACCTCGCCCTTGGAAATGAAGTGCGCTTAATCGGGCCACCAACCTTAGTGCCCACTGATTTCGGCGCTGTGTTCGGCAGTCCTTCCGTGACGATCGTGAACGATATCCGCGAGGGATTGGAGGGGCTTGATGTTGTGGTGTGCTTGCGTATGCAGCTTGAGCGTCAAAGCGAACACTTCGTCCCCAACCTCGATGAGTACAGTAAGGAGTTCTGCGTTTCGGAGCGGCTACTTCGTGAGCATGCGCCGGAGAGCGTGGTGCTCCATCCAGGACCGATGAATCGTGGAACTGAAATTACAGGAGAGGTTGCTGATGGGCCTCGCTCGTTGATTCGCCGACAGGTCAACAACGGCGTTGCCGTGCGCATGGCGGCTCTCTACCTGTTGGCGCGCACCGTTGAGAGCCATGAGGAAGGGGGAGTTTCATGAGTTCGTCACAGCCGATCGTTATTCATGGTGGTGTAGTCGTCGATGCGGCATCCGATCGCGATGGTCAGTTCGATCTCCTGATCGAGGATGGAAAGATCGCTGCCATCGAGAAGCCTGGCGCCCTCGACCGTAAATCGGATGCAGAGCGCATCGATGCACAGGGTCAGTGGGTTATCCCAGGGTGTGTGGATCTCCACGTACATCTGCGAGAGCCCGGCGAGGAGTGGAAGGAGACCGTTCAAACCGGAGCCGAGGCTGCGGTACTCGGCGGCTACACCTCAATTTGTTCGATGCCGAACACAAAGCCAGCTAACGATTCTGCCGAGGTTACTCGATTCATCCTGGAGAAGGCAAAGGCGGCAGGTGCTGCTCGAGTGCTTCCGATCGGAGCGATCTCGATGGGGCGCAAGGGTGAGCAACTTGCTCCGTTCTCTGAGTTAGCCAAGGCCGGCTGTGTCGCATTTTCTGATGATGGCGATCCCGTTGCTGATGCAGGGTTAATGCGTCGTGCGCTTGAGTGGTGCTTGATGCTCGGGCTTCCGATTGCATGCCACGAAGAGGATCGAAAGCTCAGTTGTGGTGGGTGCATGAACGAGTCGCCGCTTTCGCTCAAGCTGGGGCTCAAGGGCTTCCCGGGCGTGGCAGAGGATGTGATGATCGCTCGTGATATCGAATTGGCCCGTTTTACAAAAGGTAAGGTACACATCTGCCACGTTTCAACTGCTCGCGGAGTTGAGTTGATTCGGCGGGCTAAAAACGACGGCATTTCGATAACCTGTGAGGTTGCACCACACCACCTCGTACTCAATGAGCAGTGTGTGTGTTCGTATGATACGAATTACAAGATGATGCCACCTCTCAAGACACATGAAGATATTGAGGGCCTCTTTGCAGGGTTGGCCGATGGAACGATCGATGCGATCGCAAGTGACCACGCTCCACACGACCGGGATAGCAAATTAGTCGAGTTCTCGCGTGCGACAGTCGGGATTCTAGGATTGCAAACGAGCCTTCCGCTTCTGGTCGAGATGTGTATGGCAGGCACGATGTCACGCACGCGCATGGTGGATCTGCTCTGCGCTGGTCCGTGTCGCTCGTTTGGTCTTCCATACGGTACGCTCAAGGTGGGGCGGGATGCGGATGTTGTCGTCCTCGATCCGACGAAGCAGTGGTATTTTTCTGAAGAGAGCGTTCGATCCAAATCAAAGAACAGTCCCTTTGTTGGTAGAAAGCTAACCGGTGCGACATCGCACGTGTTCGTGGGGGGCAGGCAGGTCGTGTCCCACGGAGAGTTGGTATCAGGCAGGTAGAGTTATGGCAGGTAAGAAGATAGTTCCGGCAATTCACGAGGCGCGAGGAGAGCCCGGTTACATCGCATTAGCTGATGGTACCGTGTTTAAGGGAACGTGCTTTGGAGCGCTGCGCGGCGAAGGTAATCCTGTTGAGGGAGAGGCAGTCTTCAACACCTCGATGTACGGCTACCAAGAGATTCTAACCGATCCGAGTTACGCCGGACAGATCATGTGCTTTACCTATCCGCATATCGGTAACGTGGGGTGCAACGAAGAAGATGTTGAGGCCTCGCGGATATTCACGGAAGGTATTATCGTACGCTGTGCCCACAAGACCCCTTCAAACTTCCGGGCAACCACGAGTCTCCAGGAGTATCTTGCAAAGGGGAATGTGATGGGCATCGAGGGGATCGATACCCGTTCGTTGGTTTTGTTGCTGCGCGACAAGGGTGCGCAGATGGCCGTCATGGCTGCAGGGGATTCAGTGAGCACCGATGCCTTGATCGATAGAGCTCGCTCGTTGGGTTCGATGGAAGGGAAGGATTACGTGCAGCAGGTCGCCTGTAAGGAGACCTATACTTGGGACTATCTCCCATGGAGTTATGAGCACGGAAATTCGAAGAGGCTCTCGCAAGAGCAACTTGTGTCGAGACCGCATGTTGTTGCGATCGATTGTGGTGTGAAGACCAATATTCTGCGGCTCCTTGTCGATGTAGGATTTCGTGTGTCGGTGGTGCCTGCAGGAACTTCTTCGCAGGATATCATCGCGCTCAAACCCGATGGGGTATTTCTCTCGAATGGACCGGGCGATCCAGCGACATTACGCTACGTCGTTAAGCCGGTTGAGGAGCTCTTGGGTAAGGTGCCGATGTTTGGAATCTGCCTCGGGCATCAGATCCTCGGGCAAGCGCTTGGCGGCAAGACCTACAAGCTCAAGTTTGGCCACCGTGGGGGCAATCACCCCGTTCGAGATGAAACCACGGGTAAGGTCGAGATTACCGTTCAGAATCACGGATTCGCGGTCGATAGAGATTCGCTCGGAAAACGAGTGTTCGTATCGCACCTTAACTTGAATGACATGACTGTCGAAGGACTTGAAGCGAGGGACGCACGAGCGTTTTCGGTGCAGTATCACCCAGAGGCTTCACCGGGACCGCATGACTCCCGATATCTGTTTGAGAGGTTCCACCGTCTAGTTGTTGGGGCGGCGTGAGGAAGTAGGTACGATATGCCAAAGAGAAACGATATTAAGTCCATTCTGTTAATCGGTTCGGGACCGATCGTAATCGGCCAGGCGTGTGAGTTCGATTACTCTGGAACCCAGGCTATCAAGGCCCTCAAGCAGGAGGGGTATAAAGTTATCCTCGTCAATTCAAATCCTGCCACGATCATGACGGACCCTGAGTTCGCCGATCGAACGTACATAGAGCCGATTACCGCCGATTTTGTTGAAGAGATCATCCGCGTTGAGCGGCCCGATGCGGTGCTTCCGACCATGGGTGGTCAGACAGCGTTAAACACTGCATTGGAGCTTGCCGAGCGAGGAGTTTTTGAGAAGTACGGGTGCGAGCTGATAGGCGCCAAGGTTGATGCCATTAAAACCGCTGAGGACCGCGAGCTGTTTCGAAGAGCGATGGATGAGATCGGGCTTGAATCAGCGCGCTCGCACATGGTGACCTCGCTCAAGGATGCTGATGAAGCAGCCAAGTACCTGGGCTATCCGATGGTGCTTCGCCCCTCACGGACCCTGGGGGGCACCGGCGGTGGAATCGTGTACTCGCCGGATGAGCTGCACCGCAAGGTATCAATCGCTCTGGCAGCAAGCCCCAACCACGAGGTGTTGATCGAGGAGTCGCTCCTCGGGTGGAAAGAGATTGAGCTTGAGGTGATGCGCGATCTCAAAGACAACGTGGTGATTATCTGCGGTATTGAGAACTTCGATCCAATGGGAGTTCACACCGGCGATTCGATCACGGTAGCCCCCATCCAGACTCTGACTGACAAGGAGTATCAATTGCTCCGTGACGCAGCTATCAAGGTGATTCGACGAATTGGAGTCGACACCGGCGGCTCAAACGTGCAGTTCGCTTTGAATCCAGCGAATGGTCGAATCATCGTGATCGAGATGAATCCGCGGGTATCCCGTAGTTCGGCCCTGGCGTCGAAGGCGACCGGCTTCCCAATCGCCAAGATCGCGGCGAAGCTCGCGGTTGGATACAGCCTCGATGAAATCCAGAACGACATCACCAAGGAAACCCCGGCGTGCTTCGAGCCCTCGATTGATTACGTGGTCGTGAAGATACCCCGATTCAACTTTGAGAAGTTCCCGTTGGCGGAAGCAACCCTCGGAACGCAGATGAAGTCCGTAGGCGAGGTGTTATCCTTCGGTCGCACCTTTCCAGAAGCGCTTCAGAAAGCTATCGCTTCGATGGAGTTAGGGTCGTTCGGTTTCGACGGTGCTGCACTCGCGAAGGACCTCGGTAGGAATGAACTGCTGGAGCAGTGTGCGATCCCATCTGCGAAGCGTTTATGGCTCGTTGGTGAGGCCCTTCGCGCAGGATTTTCGGTGCGTGACCTGTTCCAGTCAACCAAGATTGATCCGTGGTTCCTCGGCCAGATAAAGGAGATTATCGATCGTGAAGAAGAGCTTCGAACGGTCAAGCTCGCCTCAATAGAGCGCGAGCAGTTGCTTGATCTAAAGCAGCAGGGTTTTACCGACCGTCGCATTGCGGCCTTAACCGGATCGCGCGAGATAGACGTTCGCACGCGGCGCAAGCAGCTTTCAATTGCGCCCTCGTTCAAGTCTGTAGATACGTGCGCCGGGGAATTCAAAGCATTCACCCCGTATCTATACTCAACGTATGATGGTGCCTCTGAGGCTCCGCCAACGGATCGCAAGAAGGTTATCATTCTGGGAGCAGGGCCTAACCGGATTGGGCAGGGGATCGAGTTCGATTACTGCTGTGTGCATGCTTCGATGGCACTGAAAGCCGATGGCTTCGAGACCATCATGATTAACTGCAATCCAGAGACTGTTTCAACCGACTACGATACGAGCGATCGGCTCTACTTCGAACCCCTTACCGTTGAGTCGGTGATGGCGATCGTGGAGCGTGAGAAGCCCTTCGGTGTGATCGTTCAGTTTGGTGGTCAGACTCCTCTGCGAATCTCTGGTGAATTAGCGGCCCTCGGGGTTCCAATCATCGGCACCTCGGTTGAATCAATCGATGTTGCTGAGGATCGAGAGCGATTCTCGTCGCTTGTTGCAAAGCTCGGCTTGAAACAGCCGCCGTATGCGACTGCCCGCTCTGTTGATGAGGCGCTCGCCGCAGCGAGGAAGATCGGGTTCCCACTCATGATTCGCCCATCCTTTGTACTCGGTGGCCGCGCTATGCGAGTGCTGTACACCGAGGATGAAGTTGTGAATTACATGCAGGAGGGCGTTGAGGTTTCGCATGACCGTCCGGTGCTGCTGGATCGATTCCTTGACGGTGCGGTTGAGGTCGATGTTGATACGGTCAGCGATGGATCTGAGGTTCTTATTGCAGGAGTGATGGAGCATATTGAGCCCGCAGGTATTCACTCCGGCGATAGTTCGTGTTGCTTGCCGCCGCAAACCTTGGCGCCCAGCACGGTGAAGGAGCTGAAGCGTCAGGCTCATGTTTTGGCACGCGAGCTCGGAGTTGTTGGGTTGATGAACATCCAATTCGCCGTTCCGAAGTCAGGCGAAGTGTATATTCTCGAGGTGAATCCGCGCGCCTCGCGAACGGTGCCTTTTGTCAGCAAGGCAACAGGTATTCCATGGGCGAAGGTTGCCAGCCGACTTATGGCGGGCAAGACCCTTAAGCAGATAGGAGTTCAAGAGCTTGAGCCGCAGGGGTACGTTGCGGTCAAGGCGTGTGTATTCCCCTTCTCTAAGTTTCCTGGAGTAGATACAATCCTCGGCCCTGAGATGAAATCGACGGGTGAAGTGATGGGTATTCACGATAACTTTGCTGGCGCGTTTGCAAAGAGTCAGTTCGCAGCGAGCATCTCATTGCCGCGCGTAGGCACGATCTTTCTGAGCGTGAAGGATCCCGACAAAGAGGATCTTCCGGAGGTTGCGCATCGGTTGGAGAAGCTTGGATTCTCACTTGTCGCGACTAAGGGAACTGCGGATTTCCTCTCAAGCATCGGTGTGAAAGTTGAGGTTGTAAAGAAAGTGCGTGAGGGATCCCCTCACATCGTCGATAGGCTCGGGGCAGGAGAGATCGCGCTCGTGATCAACACCCCGGAAGGGTGGCAACCGGTGATGGATTCGAAGTCGATCCGTCTGGTGGCAAACGAGCTGCGGGTTCCTACCTACACAACGATCGCTGCAGCGCGCGCTACAGCAGAGGCACTGGAGCTCGTCCAGAGCGGAAAGTATCTGTCGGTTAAGGCGCTCCAGGATTATGTTGGTGTTGGACGCTAGCAGGGTGGTGAAAAAAGATTTCCTGTTGCGCATTCCGATAGTTTGACTGCAACTGCGTTGGAGCCGCCGAAAAAATCCTCAACGTATCTCAGAGGATACGCTTCCGGTTTTTTCGTTGGCTCCGCCTTGTTTCGTCAAAACTCTCAAAATGCTCACTACGGAACCTTTTTTCACCACCCTGCTAGGATTGCTGGGCTTTGGCCGGCTCTTTGAGGGGTATTTGCTTATCTTGTTGATATTGCTACGTTTGTGCATTGTCTGGCAGGGGTGAGGTCGGTGCTAGTACAGGATATCTTGAGTTCTCAACCATTTACA
>JBIJBZ010000030.1:0-22870 GCA_044344945.1 Bdellovibrionota bacterium
ATTTACAGCATTTCGAGCGTTTGATACTCTTGTAAGGCTGAAAGTTGAGATCCCCCAAGCCGGATCGTAGAAATTACAAAGCGATCAGCCCCCATCACCGCGCCTCGAGAGGCGTTACGTAGCCGGGTTCAAGAGAATTATAGTCTAGGAGTTTAGTATGGCTCGAATCACCGTAGAGGACTGCCTCACGCAGGAGAACAACCGTTTTGCTCTCGTTCAATTAGCATCCAAGAGAACGAAGCAGCTTCTTCAGGGATCGAGTGCGCAGATCACAGATCGTCGCAACAAAGCGGTTGTAACTGCGCTGCGAGAGATCGCGGGCGGTAAGGTTCGCTTCATGACTCCGGCGGAAGCGCAGGAGTTTGAAGAGCAACGCGCTCGCGAGGCCGAGGCGGCTCGTGCTGCCGAGGTGGTTGAGCGTGAGCGTAAGCCTGAGATCGGAGCAGGGCTCTTCACAAATAGTGACGAGAACCGCTCAACGGATTTCCTCCGCGAGGCGCTTATGAAGACCGGCCCAATCCCAGCTGGCGATGACAGTGACGACGATGACGAGGAGTAGTTTTCGCGGTTGGATTGGTTAAGAAACCCATGGTGGTGAGTGGCCCCCTATGTCCTTCGAGCAGATAGCCGAGGCCCTCAAAAAATATCACCCTTCGCCTGACCTTGTAACGCTCAAGAAGGCGTACGAGTTTGCAAAGAAATGCCACAGCGGGCAGGTTCGCGCCTCCGGTGAGCCATACTTTACGCACGTTGAGGAGGTAGCCCTCCTTGTTTGCAAGCTAAAGCTTGATGAGCCCTCGGTTATCTCGTCGTTGCTACACGATACGATCGAGGATTGCGACGTGACGCGCGAGGATATTTTGCGCGAATTCGGTCCTGGCGTTGCAGACATCGTAGAGGGGGTAACGAAACTTACTCGGATTGAGTTCGAGTCCCGCGAAGAGAAGCAGGCGGAGAATTTCAGAAAGATGTTGTTGGCGATGGCCAAGGACATTCGCGTCGTGTTGGTCAAGTTGTGCGACCGGTTGCACAACATGACAACGTTAAACTTTTTTAGTGAACAGAAGCAGCGGCGCATCGCAACAGAGACCAACGAGATATATGCGCCACTCGCAAACCGTCTCGGTATTCATTGGTTGAAGTCTGAGCTTGAGGATCTGTGTCTCCTCTATCTGCGCCCAGAACTCTACCATCAGATCGACGATTACCTAAAGAAGACGGCGCCTGGACGTGATGCCTACGTTGAGCGTGTGACGCTTGAGATTCAGAAGACCTTGAATAACGCTGGCGTTTCCGCATCGGTCAAGGGGCGTGGAAAACACCTCTACTCGATCTGGCAGAAGATGGAGAAGGATAACCTCTCGTTTGAAGATGTGTATGACTTGATGGGTTTTCGGGTAATCGTTCCGACGGTTCGAGCCTGTTATGAGTCGCTCGGTATCGTGCATGCAACGTGGAAGCCGGTTCCGGGGCGCTTCAAAGACTACATCGCAATGCCGAAACCGAATATGTATCAGTCGTTGCACACAACGCTGATTGGACCCGAGGGTCAACGGATCGAGATTCAGATCCGGACTCCGGAGATGCACCGCGTGGCGGAGGAGGGTATCGCCGCCCATTGGCGTTACAAGGAGGGAGGAGCTGCTCCGGCCTTTGATCTACAGTGGGTTAAGGAGCTGGTCGACACGCAGCAGTACCTGAAGAACCCTGATGAATTTATCCAATCAGTAAAAGGCGAGCTGTATCCCGAAGAGGTCTTTGTTTTCACGCCGAAGGGTGATCTCGTCCGGCTTCCATTCGGCGCCACGCCGGTTGATTTCGCCTACGCGGTCCATACTGATGTTGGACACCGCACTATAGGTGCCAAGGTTAACGGACAGATCGTTTCTCTCGATCACCGCTTGGCTAACGGAGACACCTTGGAGGTGATGACCTCAAAGTCTCACGTTCCGAGTAAAGATTGGCTGAAGTTCGTACGATCGTCGAAGGCGAAGCAGCGTATTCGCGCCTTCCTTAAGGCTGAGGAGCACTCCCGGTCGATGGCTCTGGGAATGGACCTCCTTACGAAAGATCTGCGAAAGGTGAAGCTCAGCATCAAAAAGCTTGAGAAGGATGGAAGGCTAGCAACTCTTGCAGGTGAGATGGGTCTTAAATCTGAGGGCGAGCTCTTTGCAGGGGTCGGGTATGGTAAGATAAGCACCTCCAAAATTATCGCCAAGCTTCTGCCCGAGAATGAAACTCCTACAGATAAGTTTGACGAGCAACCATCGCCACTGCAACGCATCTTCCACCGTGCTGCACAGGCCAGCCGCGAAAAGGTGGGAGTTAAGGTTTCGGGATTAGATAATATCATGCTCCGATTTGCAAAGTGCTGTGAGCCTCTGCCCGGAGACCGGATCGTCGGGTTTATCACTCGCGGTCGCGGAGTAACAGTACACTTTGCAAACTGTCCGCAAGTTCTCAATGCCGATCCGCTACGCCGAGTAGATGTTGACTGGGACACGGGAACTGCGCCGCCGCGACGGGTGCGCATCACCGTGCATTCTCAAGATCAGATGGGTCTCTTAGCGAGTGTCTCACAAGCTGTAACCGCCCAGGGCGCGAACATCACGAGCGCCCAGATCAAGACGGAACACGGACGAGCGGTAATTAGCTTTGAGCTGACGGTGAAGGACGCTGATCAACTGAGCAAGATAAAGCGCGCGATTGAGATGGTCCCCGGCGTCATTAAGGTGGAGCGTGTTCGTACTCTGTCAGGTGGTGGGTCTCGTGAGGAGGCAGAGAGCGATCAGTGGTAAGCATTCGGATTCCTACCATGCCGATAGCAGCTTCCGTGGTCACACCCTTCGTTGTTTGTTGCATGGTCACAGCCGTGTCCCTGTGCGTTGCCGTATCAGCATCTGCGGTCCCAATCGGGAGTGTTCCGAGTGGCGCGGCCTCGCGAACAGTTGAGGAACAGAAGACGATAGACCTGTACAAGCGGGCCAATGGTGCCGTGGTGTTTATTACCACCCGTTCATACGTGGTGGATCCCTTTGCGTTCTTCGATGAAATCAAACCTCAGGAAGGAACCGGAACGGGAACTATCGTTGACGTTGATCGTGGGATAGTTATTACGAACCTGCACGTGATTGAGAGTGCGTTGCAGTCGCAGGGCAGTGTGGAGATCATGCTTGCTACTGGTCGAAGTAGCAAGGCCCGGCTTGTTGGCTTTGATCCCGAGAGCGATATCGCTGTGCTTAAAATCTCTGATATTCCGAAGGGCATTGAGGGGCTGCCGTATGGAGATTCCTCGATCCTTGAGGTAGGGCAGCGGGTCTTGGCGATAGGAAACCCGTTCGGGTTGTATCGGAGCCTCACCGCCGGAATTATCTCATCGCTCGATCGAAGCATGAAGACCCCGCGCGGGGCTGTCCTAAAAGATCTGATTCAAACCGATGCTGCCATTAATCCTGGAAATTCTGGGGGCCCATTACTCGATGCAGATGGTAGGCTGATTGGCATTAACACCGCGATCCTCAGTCAGTCGGGTGATTCCGCCGGTGTGGGTTTTGCGGTTCCAATTAACAGTATCAAACGGATCCTTCCGGAGCTTATTGCGACCGGTAAGATCCGCAGACCTCGTATGGGATGGCAGCTCGTTGATACGGATCAAGGGCCGATGGTGCTGCGCACGACGAGTGGTGGAGCCGCTGAGACGGGAGGTATTCATCCGATTGAGCATATCCTTGTAAGTGACGGTCGCGTACGTGGATACCGACGCGACATCGATGGTGGGGATCTCATCTATCGAGTCAATGGCGAGCGGGTACGCACCCGTGATGATGTTGAAGATGCAATCCGCAAGACGGGTCGGTCCGAGCCGGTTCGGTTGACGTTGCGGACCGGTGGAATGTACGGCAAGGAGCGAGAGGTAACGATTTCGCCAACGTGGGAATAATGAAGATTAAGATACTTCCAGATACCGTCATTAATCAGATCGCAGCCGGTGAGGTTGTCGAGCGCCCAGCCTCTGTTGTTCGCGAGTTGGTCGACAACGCTATTGATGCTGGTGCAACAGATATCTTTGTGGCCCTCGAATCTGGCGGGCACACGCGCCTTAAGGTGCGTGATAACGGCTGCGGAATGACGCGAGACGAAGCGGTCTTGGCATTTGAGCGACACGCTACATCCAAGGTTTCTACGATTGAAGATCTCCAGCACCTCGCCACAATGGGGTTTCGGGGTGAGGCGCTCGCGTCGATCGCCGCGGTATCGAAGATTACGCTGCACTCGCGCAGTAAAGAGAGTGATGTTGGTACCTGTGTCACGTTTCGTGGAGGACGGCTCATGGATGTTCAGAGCTGTGCGTGGAACGAGGGTACCGAGATTGAGGTCGAACACCTTTTTTTCAACACTCCCGCTCGCAGAAAATTCCTCAAGTCTCCCCGCTCTGAGATGGCACGGATTCGAACCTGGATTGCGCATTCAAGTCTGGCTCGGCCCGATGTTCGGTATCGATTAGTCTCTGATGGTGACGAGATCTTGCATCTCCCGACCGCTCACACGATGGAGGAGCGGGCGAGGGGAGTGTTTTCGTCGGACTTGATGCCTATTCACCTGCATGAGGGCGGAATTGAGGTGCGGGGCATGGTAGGCCACCCCGGTCAGGCGCTCTCGGATGCGACTGGGCTCGTGATCTTGGTAAACAACCGCCTCATAACCGATAAGCTTATTGTGCGAGCTGTACGGGAGGGATACGACTCGATGTTGAAGGATCGGGAGTTCCCAACCGGCTACATCTCGTTGTCGCTTGCCTCTGAGGATGTTGATGTGAATGTCCATCCTCAAAAGAGTGAGGTTCGTTTCCGACGACCCGATCAGATCTTTGCAGTGGTGCGGGGTGCGGTGCTTGCAGGAGTACGGAGCATTCGACGGCCTATGGCGGCTGTTGTGGAGCCGGTAGCTGCTATCCGTATAGAGACCCCGTCGTTAGGTGAGCTGGCGCGCGATGTCCTTCGAGAGGCTCCAGCGGCTCCATATCAACCACAACGTTTGTTTCAGTATGAGGCTGTTGTGCAGAGCGCCCCAGTTGCAGGTGTGGCGCAGGTGGCTCTCGCAGAGCCGAATATCGCCCCCCGTGCTCCAGTTTCGATGCCGCGCCCGATGGCGCACAACTCCGATTTCCGTTTCTCTGATCTGCGCTATATCGGGCAGGCGCTTGAGTGCTACCTGCTCTGCCAACTAGGAGAGAAGTTGGTGATCATCGATATGCACGCCGCCCATGAGCGGGTTAACTACAACCGGATTCGAAAGGCTCGAGCCGAGCGGGCTCTCCGTACGCAGAAGCTTCTTATTCCCGAAGCCGTACAGCTCACCAATGAGCAGGTTGTTGCGTTGATGGAGCAACAGGATCTGCTACGGGAACTTGCATTCGAGGTTGTGCAGGTTTCTGTTGACACGGTTGAGGTGCAGGGTATTCCAGGCGTCTTATCGCACCTTGATTGCACCTCGCTGCTCAAGGAATTTGCATCAGAGCCAGTTACCGCTGGATGGCGGGAGCGGCTTGAAGAGCGCATTGATCACATCGCGGCGCGAGTAGCCTGTCACGCAAGTGTCCGTTCCGGCGATGCGATGGCTCGGCACGAGGCCTATGCGCTCTTTGCGCAGATGGACGAAGCTGAGCTGGCTGGTGCATGTCCTCACGGCCGCCCGGTTGTGGCTGAGTTTTCGCGTGATGCCGTTGAAAGGTGGTTTGGTAGGGATCGGTAATGACTCCTCCCTTTGAGACGGTAGCGGTGTGCGGGCCTACTGCGTCGGGAAAGAGCGCACTCTCGTTGTCCCTCGCACGCTCGCTTCACGGTGAAGTTGTCAACGTCGATTCGGTGCAGGTGTATCGAGGTCTCGACGTTGGTTCCGCAAAGCTGCCGCTGAGTGACCGCCAAGGAGTTCCTCACCACGTTCTCGATGTATTTTCGCCGGAGCGTGGAGCCAACGTCGCCGAGTTTCGCGAGTGTGCGCTCACTGCGATGCGCGATATATCCTCGCGTGGAAAGGTGCCGATTCTCGTTGGGGGTTCCGGGATGTACTTTACGATCTTGCTGCATGGACTCGCCCCGGTTCCTCAGACTCCTGACGAGGTAAGAGCCGCAATCGCCGCGATGTCACCTGAAGATATGCATGCGGAGTTGTCAACTATCGATCCGGAGACTGCGGCACGGCTTCATGTCCGTGATCGTCAACGGGTGTCGCGGGCGCTTGAGATAGCGCGCGTTTCGGGTCGTAAGCCGAGCGAACTCTTTGCTGAACATACCTTTTCAACGGTTGATGTTGTCGCATTAGTTATCGTTATCTGTCGTCCCCGCGGTGAACTCTATCGACGGATCAATCAGCGCTCACTAACGATGGTCGAGCAGGGGCTCCTTGATGAGACAAAAGGAGTTCGTCAGCAATACGGTCAGGTAGCACCACTTGAGACGATCGGATATAAGCAGGCGTGTCAGGTTTTGGATGGAGCTCTCGTCCAGGAAAGGTTAGCAGAGGAGATCGCGCTCCATACACGACGCTTCGCAAAAAGACAGATGAGTTATTGGCGAAACGAACCCCCCAAACGGGGATGGACTGTGCGACCCTTTGAGAATGAAGCGGCCGAGGAGATTGCTGGCTTCGAGGAGTTTTCACCCCGCGCTCAGAAGAAGATGAAGAGTTTTCGTGCATTCCGTCTCTCTGAACAGGAGCTGATTGAGCGAGTAAAGCAGCGCCTACAAGAGCCGTTAGAGAAAACCGAGGTTTGGTATGTTGCGGTGAGGGAGTAGGGGCGTATCGTCCAATTGAATTCGTAGCACGCCATCGTATCCCTCCTCGTAATCCTTATCCTCGCTATATTCCTGAACTTGCACCGGTCTCCTCGACTTCATCTGGGTATCTCGATTACAGAACTGGCCGAGCAGAACTGGTACAGGGCAACTAGCTCGCATATTTCATGAATCCTGCTACTGCGAGCTCCGATAATGGTGCTTTTTCGCCCCAAAAAACTATTTTCAGACCGGAAGGTATCTCGATACGATAACCCGAGAAGATAAATTTTGCCCCGCTGTTCAGAGGGGCTTGAAGTGCACCAGTGGGGGAGGCTCGGGCGCGGAGAGCACGACGGCTCTTTCTTTTTCGGGAAGATGCTTACTACGTAAGATCCAACATGCCCTCAGAGATCAGACCCGCCTGGGCATTACCCATAACCAGCACACATGCTCCCGAGCACAACGAAAACCGAGCGCCGTTGGGTTGCGAACCCCAACGGCGCTCCGACTGATCCCTTTATCTCTCGTCTAGCACCTGCAGCGAGAACGGAGACCCTCCGCCCGTGGCATCAAGTGCTGCGACGGTAGCTACCAGTTGGTCTGTAACAGCGAGGCCTTTTGCCTGGATAGCGATGTTCTTTGTGCCCGCAACCGTTACAAAAACATCGTAGGTACCGGCTGGCACCGTCAGGTAGTCCGACATCGCCTTGAATGGCACATCTGAGAGCGTTGGCTGAGCATCAGCTATGCCGGCATCTGGCGCCGTTACGTACACGTCAACCGTAGGAGCGCTTGCAGCAGCGTGCAGCACTCGTACTCGGGCAGAGCCACGCTCTGGCGTCGTTCGGTTCGCTGTAAAAACAAGCCCCGTTATCTGCGCGACTTTATCCGCCGCAACGATCATATAATCAGTGTTCTCGGCAAACGTTGCATGCGTATCGATCGCCGATATCTCTGTGCCCGTCACATTCACCTGCACCCGTCTATCTCCGGCATCGATACCTAGGAAATCTGAGGCAGCAGTGTAAGGTACGTTCTCTAATATGCGACCCCCGTCAATCAGGACGTCCACATTTGGAGCATCAGGGGATGCATGAAAGACCCGCACCCGAGACTCGTTATTGTTACCATCACCGCACGCTCCTACGCCGAAGGCGATAGTTGCAAAATATACAGCGGCAAATAGGCTGCGCGCAGCCCTGCGGGGCTCCACCAGCCGGGTTTGTCTCTCGTTTGTCTTGGCTACTTCACATGTTCGCATACTGACACCTCTCCCATACATCTTAAATGATGTAATAAACTAACAGCAATTGTAGATCTGTCGGGTATTCTAGTCAATAATTAATGTAAAATTGACACAGGTTATTGGTTTCGTTAGAATATGGGTAAGTAGGTATGCAAAAGACCCTAGACCCGAAGCTTGTGATCGCCAGCCTCCTGAGGCCGCTGGTAGGCTTTTGTGTTCGGCGTGGCGTTCGGATTCAAGAGCTGGAGGAGCTCGTGCGTCGCTCGCTTGTGGAGGCAGCGCAAACGACGATTGAGGAGGCTGGCGGAGAAGTCAGCGTGAGTAAGATCAGCGTTACTACTGGAATCCATCGAGTTGAAGTGGCGCGGGTATTATCCGGAGAGACTCGCCCGCGAGGAAAACACGATGTGCTCAACAGAGTGATCGGGCTCTGGTCGCAGCGCAAGTCGCTTAGCTTAGAGGATGGCTCACCTCGACCACTCACGTTTGAGGGAACATCGAGCGAATTCGCCCAGCTTGTGGCATCAATTAGCAAAGAGGTGACGCACTATCCGATTCTCTTTGAGTTGGAGCGCATTGGGGCTATCGAGTACGAGGGGCAGAAGGTCAGGCTACGAGCGCGCGAGTATATCCCGCAAGGCGATGTCGAGCACGGTCTTGAGGTGCTTAGCCAGGATATCGAAGACCTGGTAGCCAGTGTCGAGGGCAACCTTACCGGTCAGGCGGAGGCACCTGATCTTCACCTGCGGACGGTATACGACAACATCGACCCTAAGAAGTTGCCTGAGATCCGGCAACACATCCTCAAGAGGGGAATCGAGTTTCACAAAGAGATGCGACAATACCTGAGTGTTCTCGACCGCGACGTAACGCCGGAGCAAGGCACGGATGCATCGATAGGTTCATCACCACGAGCCAGGGTCGTCGTCGGCGCATTCTCGCAGGGTCACGAAATAAAAGAAGCCAGAGAGATTAAACCGAGGAAAAGAGGGAGAAAGCCATGCAAGCCACGGGACTGAAGCGTATCCACAACTGGCAAACCCGCGCGGCGGTGATTGTCGTGCTCATCCTCGCCAGCGTCGGGTGTGGTGGTGGTACAACGGGCACATCATCTGGCGATACCTTCAAGTTTATCGGCATCACCGAAGATGCAGTACGAGCGCCTATTGCCGATACCGAAATGAGCGTACGCTCAGGCGGAAACAATCAGATATTAGTCGAGTCACAAACCGACCGCACCGGCGACTTCGCAATGGATCTCCCGAGCGATGAAGAGTCTCTCGTAGTTGATATCCAGGGGACTGAGTCTGCGCCGCTTGAACGACAGTTGCTCGGAGAGAGCATCGTCTCAACGAAACTACGACAAGATGATGCCGGCGCCCTCTCGTTTACAGAGACCTTCGAGGTACAGGTCGATACGGCAGGCTTGTGTGCGGCGCTGCAAGTAGAGGAAGAAACGATCTACCAGCGTTCCGATCCAAATGACGGGGCAGGTCAGCCCTGTATCATACCATTCAATGTCCGCGCCAAAGACCTTTTGCCTTCGACCATCCAGGCATCAGTTCAAACGGATTGTGCAGTTTCAATTCAGCCGGCTGGTGTCGCTCCAGATGGCACTATCTCGGTTGATGTAGCGAGTCTCTTAAATTCTGGATGCAACAACTCAGAGATCATCGTATCCGTCATCGGTTCTTCGCTTCGAGACGCGGTGTTTTACCTGCGGACTCGTCCCTGAGGGCCCCCACATTTCCTCGTGTAAAGAGCCCCTTTTGGGGTTAGATTACACGCATGGGAATTGCTACCGATCTCGTATACATCATCACCGCCGCGCTCATCGGAGGTTTAGTTGCTCAGGGCCTTAAGCAGCCACTTATTTTTGGGTACATTTTAGCGGGCGTTATCGTTGGGCCCTACACTGGTGGTGTTACGGTCGAGAACGTTACTGAGATTGAGATGCTCGCGGAGATAGGCGTTGCATTACTCCTCTTCACCCTCGGACTTGAGTTCTCCTTCGGGGAGATGAAGCGCCTGGCGTGGATTACGTTTCTTGGAACGCCAGTGCAGGTGCTGCTGTGCGCTGGTATGGGATTTCTGATCGCACATGGGCTCGGGCTTTCACAGAGCGACGCGATCTGGATCGGTGGGGCGATGTCGCTCTCGAGCACGATGGTTGTGCTTAAGACACTCGAAGCACGTTCGATGCTCAGTGAGACGTCTGGTCGGGTTATGCTCGCCATCCTGATCGCGCAGGATCTTGCACTTGTTCCCCTGATGCTGCTTCTACCTCAGATCACCGGAAACGAGTTTAATTTTTCAGCGGTCCTGCAGGCGGGTCTGAAGTCAGCAGCTTTTTTGGCGTTCATGTACATCGGTGGAACTCGATTCGTTCCCCGTCTATTCTCAGTAATTGCCCGTCGAGGTTCTCGTGAACTGTTTTTTCTCTCCACACTTACTATCGCGTTCGGTGCTGGCTTCCTCTCGCATGAACTTGGTCTCTCCTTCGCACTCGGTGCTTTTGTGGCTGGAATGTTGCTTAGCGAGACTGACTTTAACCACCAAGCCCTTAGTGATGTATCGACCTTACGGGACCTCTTCGCGCTCATCTTCTTCGTCTCGGTGGGGATGCTCTTTGATCCATCGTTCTTCATCTCGCACTTTAACGTTATCGTGGCGCTCGCGTGTGCCCTGATAGTATCAAAGGGGCTAGTGACCGCTGGCGTCATGAAGCTTTTTGGGTATGGCGGTGCGACTGCATGGACCGTTGGTCTCGGCATCTCACAGATAGGGGAGTTCGCCTTCGTTATTCTCAAGGCGGGTAATGGCTCAGGACGGCTATCAACAGAGGCGTTCTCGTTAATGATTGCTGTGACGGTAGTGACGATGATGGCCACCCCGCTGTTGTTTTGGTTGGCCTCGCGTATCTCTCAGCTCATGGATAGAGAGGAACCTGTAACAGAGGACGTTTCAGCAACAGCAGGTAGCCTGTCGGATCACGTGGTGATTATCGGCGGGGGGGTTGTGGGACAGTACGTAGCGCTCGTGCTCACTACGCTCGGACGGTCGTATGTGGTTGTGGAGAGCGATCACAAGGTAGTCACGCAGATGCGCGACCGCGGCATGTCTGTGGTCTTCGGGGACGGCTCCCGCGGAGGTATTCTTGAAGCAGTCGGCCTTGATCGAGCCAGTCTTGTGGTCACCACCACAACAAACGACGCAATACTGCCGGAGATCATCGCTGAGGTTAAGCGCAGACGCGCCGATATCCCTATCGTTGTGCGGGTCGAGGAGGTGCACGAGGTGGCCGAGGTGGCCACGCTTCGTGTGCGCCAGATCGTGCAGCCTCAACTGGAGGTTGGAATAGAAATGGTTCGCCAGTCCCTTCTCTCTCTTGGCGTAAACGAAGCCGAGATCTTTGGCGTCCTGGGGCACCTGCGTTCGAGTGGCTACGACCCAATCGTTGCGACCGGATCCGAGGGTGCCTCCAGACCGGAGTAGCCTAACCCGCATTTTTCATGAAACTGCGTAGCGAGAGGGGCGAGAATGGCGATTTGTCGGGCCCGAAGGGCGAATTTAAAAATCGATTTTCGGGGCGGAATCGTATCGAGATACCTTCCGGTCCGAAAATCGATTTTTGGACCGAAAAAACGCCATTATCGACACTCGCAGTAGCAGGCTTTATGAAATATGCGGGCTAACGCTACCATGGTTCGCTCGCTGATGGCTTTGGCCTGTAATACCGAGGCCTCTTTATCAACGTAACGCTCGTAGCTATCGTTTAGGACCGTACCATTCATCTTTGATGTCGTTGAGGCGACGACCGGCGAGCGACACGCTCGCCCTCCCCATACCATCAATATGGCAGGCCACTCGCACTTTTGCAACCCGCGCGCCGCCACGCGGGGGCAGGTGCAGGATTAGGATCAAGATTAGGACGCAAAGTAACAGATCCTTTCCGCGGCGATTCTGGGCGCAGAAGCAGCGCGTCACTCCCCCGAAAAGATATTTCTCAGGGCCAAATACCGCGCAGCAAGGGCGGGCTCAACCCCGGTGCTCGTTGCTATCTCAAGGGTCTTGCGCACATTGGCCTGCATCCGGTCGCGGGTAAGGGCCTTAGCGTCTTCTGCGTTCTTTTTAGTTTTGAGGTTCTCTTCGGGGGAGATCGTTGCGTTCATCTCAACGTATGCGGCGATGATTCCACCGGCATTAACGATGAAATCAGGGAGTACAAGAACCCCGCGTTTGTACAGCGCGGAGCGAGCCTCGGCGGTAAGAGGGCCATTGGCACCCTCTACGACCCGCTGCGCGCATACCTGAGCGACATTCGCCTCGGTGATTACATTCTGAACTGCCGCTGGGAAGAGTACATCAACCGCTTGGTAGAGGACGTCGTTGAGTAAGGCTTTTTCACCTTCGCTTGCAAGGAGCATCCGGATTGTGTCCCAGTCATGGTGGGCGATGGCAGCTATCAACGCTGAACTCGCCCCTTGCTTGAGGAGATAGGTACCGCCCACCATCGGGTCTGAGACGGCGTGTAATACGCCACCTGCTTCGCTGAAGTAGCGCACGATGGCAGCTCCCATCGCTCCCAAACCTTGAACGGCAAAGGTAGTGCCGGCGACGGGACGCCCCTCAAACTCAAGTGCAGTCACCGCACTTACACTCACTCCGAGTCCAGCGATCCCTTCGCGGTCGTAGTCGGTGCCTCCCATATCAAGGGGTTTCCCTGTGAAGCACCGTGTTGAACCGAGTTCATCGCACACAATTCGGGCGTGCTCCGGTTTAACGCCGATATCGAATCCGAAGCCACCAAAGATCCCACCCCGTTCGACGAGGGTTGGGGCAGCCAGCTGTGCAAAGCGCCGCAGCCGCTTCTCAAATCCCGGTAAGGTTGGATCGTCACGCATTCCCGATTTTGCGCCGCCGAGAGGGAGGCCCGCGGCGGCGTTCTTCAGAGCCATGATTCGAGCCAGCATCTTGATCTCATCGAGGCTCGTGTTTGGGGTGATTCGAGTTCCGCCTTTACCGACTCTTCCAAGCTGGTTGTGTTTCGCAGTGAGGGTAGTCCAGACGACAACGTACCCTTCGACCCCTAGCTCGGGGTCTCGTACCGTCATTTCAAGCTCCGGCGCCAGCACTGCAAAGCGTTGTTCGAGGGCTGCGAGTTCATCGTTGAATATGTTTCGATCCATTGAGGGTATTTTTCCAATGCTGTAACGGGAAGCCCAACAAAGGGGGCCCGACGTAGACTCTGCACACCAGTAATGGTACCCGGCGGTAGCGCTGTCGTCCAGGCGTTTGTTCGGCACATTAGCCCCGAGTTTGTCAGGATTCAGGCGAAAAAGTGGATCGCGTGTGATACGTGCAAGCAGGGATGCAATCGCTCCCCAATGTCCTGAAATCAGAAGAGAACCGAACTGTCGGCGCCATGTTCGGTTTTTGTTGACTATCCGGCGCTCATGTAGCACTTTTAGAAGCATGCTGTTCTCACGCACCACACATCGTAACCTTCGTCGACATGCTTCGCACCGACACTGGCGGCACACGCGTGTCGCCTAGGTTTTAGGGCAGGATTAGAACCTTACTGCCCGCATAGTTCGCTCGTAAGCTTCCCATATCAAATAACTAACACAGAAACATCTAGCCGAAGGCTATATGAACATCACTGAAATCGTCACATTTGCATCCGATCTCATTCGCATACCCTCACTTTCCGGAGAGGAGCAGCAGGTCACTGCCTTCCTTGCAGAAAACTTTCGTTCGCGAGGGTGGTCCGTTGAACTCCTTCCAATTGAAGGGACTCGTGCAAACCTGCTTGTCTCATTCGGTACCCCGGAGATCCTTTTCACGACTCATACCGATATAGTTCCTGGCCCTGAGCAGCTTTTCTGCCCCTCAGTTAGGGATGGTCGGCTGTACGGCCGCGGTGCATGCGACACAAAAGGTATCATCGCGACGATGGTGGCGGTCGTTGATCGGCTCGTCAGTCGCGGGGAGAGCGACCTCGGGCTTCTCCTTGTCGTTGGCGAGGAACTGGATGGGATCGGTGCCTGCAAGGCAGCCGTCCAGCTCAAGGGCCGCGGAGTGCGCTATCTAATTAACGGAGAGCCTACCGAGTGCAAGATCATGCGAGCCCACAAAGGAGGGCTCGATCTACGTATCACATGTGAGGGCACTGCGTGTCACTCCGGATATCCGCAGCTCGGGGACGACGCGAATGCCACCCTGATAAAGCTTCTCAACCGGATCATGGAGACCGAGTGGCCAACGGATGCAGACCTCGGCTCCACGACCGTTAATTGCGGTCTTATTCAGGGCGGAGTTGCGGGAAATGTTATCTCTCCGTTCTCTGAGGCCCGAGTGCTTTTTCGCACAGTATCCAGCCACGACGATATCCGCACCGTAGTCGAGTCAATGCTCCCCCCGCGCACGAGCGTGGAGGTTGCGTATGACGTGGCTCCGGTAATCTTGAGGCAGATAGACCGAATCCCGAGTGATGTCGCGGCGTATTGCACTGATATTCCGAATTTCGCGGAACTCGGGGCGGAATGCGTCTTGTATGGACCGGGAAGTATCCTCGATGCGCACACCGATTATGAAAGTATCGCGCTCAAGGATATCGAAGACGCAGTTATCGGCTACGAATATATCTTCCATCAACTCAGGCGCACAGAGCATCGCTCGTAAGGATACCGATCTACGCGGTTCGCGCGCAACTGAGAGTTGAAAAATCAATTGATGGAGATATATATGTTTGCGCCTGTAATTACCAAAAATGAAATACTCCTTAACCGTCAGTGGGAGAGAGCGTACGAAGGAGAACGTAGTGGCACTATCTGCGTTCAGACCAGAACTATCGATCTTTTTATCGACCGACTGTCAGTCATATACGCCGAGGCCTTCAGCGGTGCGCCATGGTATGAGAAGTGGACGATCGATGAAGCGCGCGCTGAGCTCAAGAGCTTGGCAGATCGAGGTTCGGTATTCATTGTCAGCCTCGATCCCGAGACGGGAGATCCGGTCGGGTGCGGAATTGGGCTTCCCCTGAGTGACCGTGTCAGCAGTGCAAGCTTTCGTGAGCGAGGACTCCTGAGTGAGGAGGATATTGCAGCGTCGTTCTACGTCGCTGAACTTTGTACGGCTGCGAACGCGCGCAACCGCGGGGTTTGCTCCGACGTTCTTGCTGGACTACTGCAAGCAGGGCGGGAGGCAGGTTTCGAGCGAGCTATTACTCGAACCAGGACCGATAATGACGGCATGATCCGGATCTTTGCGCGCAACGGTTTCAAGCACCTCGTGCAATATTCAACTGCTACCGGCGGAGTTGCCTCTGAGAGGATAGTCTTTGAAGGCACGCTGTAAGGGTGTGGAAGGACACTGTGCACATACGGAGACTGGGGATGGTTTATTGCGTGCACTGCTAGGCCTCTTGTGACGGAGATGTCTAATCTGTTGATATAATTCAAAGTCGATTGGTTTTCGAAAAATGGTAGGTGGGTTGGGCTTTTTACTGCCTACTCTCCTCCAGCACGTAAGCACCGAGAAAGTAGCTTAGCCTTTTCTGCTGCGATACAATTTGGGACGGCGTATCGCCACTATCCGGTGGCATAACTAACAAGACGAACCTGCATGCAGTATCTGGCACGCTATCGAAGTCCACTTGCAGCCCTCGCGTTGGCCACGCTAACGCCCACGGGTGCGCAGGGTCAGCAGGGAACTGACCGTGCCGGTGAGCCGTTGCGGCGTGAGGATGTGCCAGCCTCTCTCGCGAATCCCCAGATAGGGGATCTGACGGTTCCTCGATTGACTGCAGCGGTGTTCCCAGCACCGACATCCCCTGCAGTATCCGTGATTAATCCAGTCCTAGCGACTGAAACCAACAAAGAGGAACTCAACAAAACCGCTAAGCCAGCGCCTCAGGGCCGATCTCGGGAGGACTTTGTTGACTTCAGCAAAGAGGGGCTCATTTCACGACTTAAGCATTTCATAAGCGACAATCTCGTTGGGGCTCTCGGCACTGCTGCCGTCGTTATGTTCGGTTTGATTCGGGGTTATCTACGTATCTTCCCCAACAAGATTCACGTTGATGCTTTTGTTCTCGGTAGGCTCCCGAGGAACGAAAACGAGGCGCAGGGCCGATCGGTTTTTCATGCACAGACGATCGAGACATCGACCCTTTCTGGCATATTCGGGGCGAATATCGCTGCGATGGTGAGTTTTAACGTGGCGATGTGGCGCGCTCGCCACACCCTCTATTGGCCAATGTTGGTGTTCTCAAATTCCAAGGTGATGAACCGTCTGCTTCATGGTGGGCCACACGAAATTATAGCCCGACCGTTTCGCTCGGAATTATCCTCCCGTTTCTCAGACGATATCTATGCGAGTAGTCACAGCGCCGCCCTAAAGCGTCAAGAGGCGATCACATCGGGTAGCACGCGGGATCTGTTTCAGCCCGTCAGTGGCACCTTCGTTGTGTGTACCTACGAGCGAGTTACTGATATCCAACCGCGGGCGTACCTGCTTCCTCAGCAGGACGTGGTTAGCTTTCTGCTTCTTCTACCCGAGGTGCACAAAGCTGCCAAAGATACCGGCGGAGAAGCGATGCGTCGACTCGTTCGAGTCTTGGAGATCTGCGGTTCGATCGTTTTACGGTATCCGACAGCGCTGAAAAATTTGGGGCTCGGAGAGCATTTACCGAAAGCCCAGGCTATAGCGCAGGATCTTTTCCGCATGTATGCGCTTCAGCCAGAAGAGAGTCGGGTGTTCTTAGAGCGCTACATCTCAGGAGATAGGAGCCACCTTGAACCAACCGCTAAGGAGCGACAGCGGATGCGAACGCTGTGGTATGCATCAAGTGATGAGGTGCATCAAGCAAAGTGTGAGGAGGCCGAGCGAAATATGCCGAGCTTCTTTCATTATGGGCGGATGTGCGCGCGTCACCGGATCCCGATGTGGTTGTACTTCCTTAGTCTGCCGAGAGTAAAGTAGCGTTGCTCGCCCCGATATCGAGTCCCCAAACGATGGATAGCCAACCTGGACGGCTTTGGCTGCATATCCAAATCGGATCAATGCGCCGTTCAAAACTAAGGGGTCTGAGCGATAGGAGCGTGGGCGATGGGGGAGTGTGACACCTGCACCCAAGCTGGATAATCGACTTCGGGCGAGAGAAGCCGTAGTTTAGGCGTTGACGGTGCCCGTGCTGTGATAACTATAGCTTGGGTATTGTATGGTGATTTCAGTTGGTTGGCGGTTGTGGATGAGGCTGCCTGGTGGTAAATCCACCCTTTGACCGCGACCCGTAACTTGTGGAATGATCGCCGCTCTTGTGAGTCGGGCACCACAGCCGGTGCCCTATAAAAGGATAGGTAACGGATACGCATGAGTCCTATTGAACACCCGTTAGAGTTTGAGCGGCCACTTGTTGAATTAGAGTACCAGTTAGAGCGTTTGCGAGACGAGCTTGCTGGAGGTGATCAGTCGCGTCGAGATGAGTACGCGACCCTTGAAGCGAAGGTCTCGAAGGTTCGCAAGGAGATCTACGGCAAGTTAAGCGCATACCAGCGGGTTCAGTTATCGCGCCACTTTGATCGTCCGTTCTCGCTTGATTACATCAAGTTCATTTTTAGTGACTTCATGGAGTTCCACGGGGACCGACTCGGCCACGACGACTCAGCGATCGTAGGTGGGACGGCGCGTTTGGGGGAAGTTCCGATCATGGTGGTTGGCCATCAACGCGGTCGTACAACTGCCGAGCGCTTGAAGCGGAACTTCGGAATGCCCAACCCTGAAGGGTATCGCAAAGCTCTGCGATTGTTTCACATGGCAGAGAAGTTCGGATTGCCGATTATCACCTTCATCGATACGCAAGGTGCATTCCCGGGGCTTGAGGCGGAGATGCGTGGTCAGGCAGAGGCTATTGCGCGGAACCTGGCAGAGATGTCGGAGCTTACTGTTCCGATCATCTGCGTGGTTATTGGAGAGGGAGGAAGTGGAGGAGCATTGGCTCTGGGCGTTGGGGATAGGATCTTGATGCTTGAGAACGCGTGCTACTCCGTTATTACTCCCGAGGGGTGTGCCTCAATTCTGTATCACTCCGCTGACAAAGCTGAGGTGTCAGTGGAGCAGGCATCGATGGCTGCAGAGGCACTCAATGTAACGGCGGCGGACCTGAAGCGCTTGAATCTGATCGATGAGGTCGTTCCAGAGCCGGTAGGTGGAGCGCACAGCAACCACAAAGAGGCTGCTGAGCTTCTGCGTGCAGCGTTGGTTCGTAACTTGGAGCCGCTCTCGAAGCTCTCCGTAAAGGACCTCGTGGCGAAACGCTATGAGAAGTTCCGCAAGATGGGACCGTTCACTGGAGATAACTGATAGGGGATAGCCCCCGTTAATGGTCGGGAATTAGTTGCTTATCCGGTAAATGGTGGTAGGCTCTGCCCGTCCGTAGAGAAGAGAGAGCTCCGATGAGTGAAAACGGGGCTGTAAAAAGAAGTGTAAAGACAGATGGCAAAAGACGCGATTGAACTAAATGGAGTGGTAAAGGAGTGCTTTCCAAACGCATTCCGAGTGTTGTGCGATAACGGACATGAGGTGCTAGCCCACCTTGCTGGTAAGATGCGCAAGTTCTACATCCGCGTGCTCCCGGGAGATAAAGTTGTCGTTGAGATCTCCCCCTATGATCTCTCCAAGGGCCGCATCGTGCGACGTATTGCAGAGGTTCGAGGTCGTCCGAGCGATTCGGAGAGCAAGGCGTAGTAGGGGCTGCTCGAACCGCATTTTAATTCCTGATCCTCCTAATCCTAGTCTTAATCCTTCTCATCATCCTGCACCTGCACCGGGTTCCTCATTCTCATCTGATTATCGGGTTCTTAAAACAGCCGCGGAATATACTTCGCATCTTCCGCTAATCCAGTGCGGTGTGTTTGTGCGATTGGTTATACCGTCCGAAAACTCCTAGGTCTGCTTGTAGTCCTGCCCCTGCTCCAAGAAACTTCTATAAAGGGTCTTCGTGGAATCGAGTGGGTAGAATTGGCGTTTCCGGACGTGAACATTGCTCGTGCACGTAAACGTGAACGTGCCCGAGCGGGAGTTCGGTGCCACTCTTGATCGGTGTATCCATGTACCTACATCGTCCCCTGACGAACACGAGATTGGCAAAACCGTGAGTGCTGGGTTTGTTTCTAAGCTATCGTGAGCGAGCGTGAGGTCATTTTTTCGGGTACGTTCACGTTCACGAGCAGGTGCACGTTCACGTCCCAATCTGAAAGAAAGCACCCACTAATTCCGTCGATGAGCCAAAAAAGGCCGCATACTCGTCGAGATGTATGGATTAAAATGAGGAAACCGGTGCAGGTGCAGGATTAGCAGAAGGATTAGGATTAGGAGGAGGATCAGGAAGAAGGGCTCTCCTTGATCATTTCGGGCTGTGCTACGTACGACCGTGGGAGGTCTTACCCCGCCAACCCCCGAAGGTATTCAAAGGTATAAATCCCCGAATCGTGCCCATCTCCCCACCGCATCCCGATGGCATACTGGCCAACCCCCCAGATCTGCTGGAGTTCAAGCTCCTGCTGCAGGTTGCTTTCGATTATCATGAGGGATCGCTTTTTGCCCGTCAGTGGCTTTGCGTGGCTATCGTCGCCACGTTTTTCGCGGCATGCGGCGCAGGGGCATAAGCGGCGTAGGGTCTCGCTCGACAGCTCCGATACCGACCCATCGGTCCAAGAAACAGTGATACCGGAGGTTCCAGTTTTCTTTATCTCTCGCGGGGCGTGTGATGGGTGAGCGCTCATAGGCCTGAGGATAAACCACGGAAAGTGGGGAGTCCACTCCACCTCGGCCTGCTTAGCCCAGAACTGGAGACTGGACATCCCGAGTACTAATTGGTATTCCGCATAAGTACGGCAGATTAGAGCCGCACAGCGGCAGCTGTAGGGGGCCACCGATGGTCGGTTGCTCCGGGCTGCTTTTGCTAGAGATTTTTTAAGAGAAGGGAATTTATGGGAAGAGGTGATAGTCGCTCGCGTCGAGGTAAAATTTTTAAGGGATCGTACGGAAATACCCGCAAACACCGCACTGCGACTCCTTTTAAGGCTGCTAAGGGTAGTGCACCTGCTGCAGCAAAGAAGGCCACAACTACGAAGAAGTCTAAGTAGGTACGCGGTAGCTGCGTTTACAGACGCGGAGTAGGAGCCGAAGGTTCGGGAGAATATCCTGGACTTTCGGCTTTTTTGTGGCAGATTGACCTAATGGATCGCCACCGTGTAAAGCTGTTCGTATGGTAGCACCCGAATCACGTCTTCCCCCGGCAACCCATATCCTCGCAATTGAAGGGGGGGGAACCCGCACCGTTGCGGCCCTTCTGGACTCCTCCGGAGTACCGCTTCAACGAGCCACGTTTGCAAGTCCGTCGAATCTCGCCACACTTTCTCTTCCGGATGACCTCAGCGCCCTCGTATCCGAGATGCGCTCACAGTTCGGCTTTGAGCAGAGTGAAACGCAGATTATCTCAGGCTTTGCTGGCGCTGGAACCTCCCAGCGGATCGCTGCCACGGCGGAGGCGTTTCGAGCACTCGGGTTCCGACATCCATCGATCGTTATATCTGATTGTGAGTTGGCTCTTGAGGCCCTTGGCGGCGATGGTGTCCTATTCATAGCAGGCACGGGGTCGGTCTGTATCGGCCGAAAGGGCTCTGTACAGATCCGCTGTGGAGGAAACGGCTACGTACTCGGAGATGAAGCAAGTGGCTTCTATGTCGGTCGTCGAGCGCTCAATGAGATCCTGAATGCAGACTATCGCTCGCAGCGTCCCACAGCGATGACTCCGTTAGTGCTCAAACACTTTGGTCTGCAACGTCCTGAGGAGATAAAATCGCTGGTCTATGGTGATGCCGTCATACCGAAGGGTGAGATAGCCGCAGCCGCCCCTATCGTGTTTGAATGTGCCGCTGATGGGGATCCAATTGCTGCTTCAATTATTTCTGCAGCCGTAGAGGAGATTGCGCTTTCTGTTCATAAAACGCGGAGTGCTCTTGGTTTGCTTGAAGCCGAGTGTGTGCTCGGATTGCGGGGTGGTTTATTTCGAGCTGCTTACGCGCAGCGTCTGCTGATAGCACCGCTAGAAGCACGCAGTGCCGAGCGCTCATCTCGCGTATCAATTCGGTTGCTTGAGTCAGACACCGATCCGCACGTCATTCTTATTCCCGGGGTTAGGTCGATTTTGGCCCGCCACGCCGAGGGCCGTTTGGTATCTGCATCTCACACCTCGTGTCAGCGCGACACGGAACGAACGCATCCCCTCAGTGCTGGTATGGATGCGATGAGCGGCCCAGAGTTAGTTAAGCTGTTCAATCGAGGGAATGAGGAGGTTTTTGATGCCCTGCTCGATCCAGATTTCGGAAGGGAGCTCACCACGTTGGCTGCGCGAATCCGTGCCAAGGGTGCGGAAAGCCTTGTGCTGGGTGGGGCAGGCACCTCGGGGCGGATTGCGCACTATCTAGCCAAGCACTTTGCAGGTGACCTGTCAGTTCGCTCCTGGATTGCGGGCGGTTTGCGCGCGCTCTCGGAGGCCGTTGAGGGCGCCGAAGATGATGTGCCTCAAGCTATGGCTGATGTTCGGCAGCTGCTCGACGGTGCAACCAATCCGTACTTTATCGGGATCTCGTGTGGGCTCTCCGCCCCGTGTGTTGCGGGCGCTCTGTTGGAGGCGCGCAATAGGGGAGCAGGAATAGCTGCTTTTGGAATGACGCCCGGCGACACCGCACGAGCAGAAAGCGTTGCTGGAGGGGGCTTAAGTTTTGCGCAGGTTCTCAATGACCTCCGGAGTCACGAAGGCGATAGGTACTCCGAATTGACTGTTCAGGCCGGCCCGGAGCTGCTTACCGGTTCGAGTCGCTTAAAAGGCGGAACGGCGACGTGGCTCGCTTTATATTCGCTCTGCGAGTCGCTGCGCAGTGGTCAGGAGCCTACTACGGTCCTGCATCGCGAGGTTACTCGGCTCAAATCATGCCTGGTAGATCCGAGCGTTGCAGAAGCCCTCGAGATAGCCGCTGCGGTCATCCGCAGGGGAGGCGACATCATCTATGTGGCTCAGGGGGCTCTCGCTGATGCGGCAGCGCTCGACGCGAGCGAGATAGCTCCAACGTTTGGAGTTTCTAAGGAGAGAGTTCGAGTTGTTCGCGTTGATTCAGCGCAGGGTGATGCAGTGAGTGGGACGAGTCGCGATCTCGTCGTCTGCCTGGGGGATAGCGATCCTGAAGGGCAGGTGGCTGCGAGTATCGGTGCCCAGAGTGTCCGTTTTTACCCGAGCGACTTTATTACGGCGAAAGTTGCAGTTCTTAATCCGCTTTCGACCGGAGCGTTTAGTCGTGCAGGGTACGTGTTCGGGAATCGGATGCTGAACGTTCGACCTTCGAACTCAAAGCTCTTTGAGCGCGCAATCGGGATCGTTGCTGAGGTTGCGCAGGTCGATCTGAATCAGGCCCGTCGTTCGTTAATTGCGGCGATGACCGATTGCGATGAGCCACGTAAAGAGATTCTTGAGAAAGGTGCCGATGAGCTGTGTCGCAGCGCTACAGGGCGAACGCTGGTCGTACCACGTGCGATTGCACACGCGGTAGGGATCTCGCTACCGGACGCCGAGTGTCTCCTGACAGAGGCGACTCCTTTACGGGAGGTCATTGCACGTTTTCGTGCCCTATTAGGCGATTGACAGAAAATCGGAGCGAAATGCCACGGTGCACGGGTGGCGAACTAGCTGGGATCTTTCTTGAAAAAAGGTGCCTCTACTTGTGAGTAAAGCGCTACCCATATTCGGAGCCTCATACCACTTCTGCGCATGGAGCGACGTATCACT
>JBIJBZ010000097.1:0-12263 GCA_044344945.1 Bdellovibrionota bacterium
GAGGGCGGGCGTGCCGCCCGCCGTTCGTGGCGTGAAAGGAAAGGGCCCTCGGCCGAAGGCTATATTCGGTTGCGTGAGGCAAGGCCAGCAGACGCGCGTGGTCTTACCATTCATATGATTAAGAAACTGGAGCAAACATGAAGGGCTTCATTGTCGCTGGAATAGGTACAGACGTTGGCAAAACCGTAGCTTCTGCGGTTGTGTGTGAGGCGCTGAAAGCTGACTATTGGAAACCGATTCAGAGCGGCACTGATGACGCTCCCGCGGATATGGAGACCGTTTCGGGCTTGATCAAAGATGGCGCGCGGCGTGTGCATCCATCGAGTTATTCATTTCGAAGAAGCCTCTCTCCCCATGCTGCTGCCTGCTTAGAGGATACCGAGATAATAGCAGATCGTATCGTTCCTCCTTCAACTACGGCGCCACTCGTTATCGAACTCGCCGGAGGAATCTTGGTTCCGATTAACGATCGCGAGACCAATATCGATCTCATTAAGAGATGGAACTTCCCCGTTGTTGTTGTATCCCGCCACTACCTCGGAAGCATCAATCATACCCTTCTCACAATAGAGGTGCTGAAGGGGCACGGGATATCAATCAAGGGGATACTATTTAACGGGGAGGAAACCCTCCCAGAGACTGAACGCATCATTTGTGAGCTTTCAAATGTCCCAGTGCTTGGTCGGATTCCGCACTTGCCGGAGATCACCACTGAGGTTGTTTCTGGTGTGGCGAAGGGATTCAAATTTCCTAACTAAGCTGGGGTGGACTCGCGGCAATCAAGGTAGGAGTGCCGTGGGGACGAGCCGACTAACGATATCTCTCCAACTCTGGGGTATTTGCTGCAGAGGACTCGTATCTGCCGTCCCGGCTGGCGTTCCCGGTAGCCTTCAGTGGGAGTATCGTGCATTCAGTGTTGAAATCAGATCCTAGGCTAATCTTTGAGTTAGTTATCCTGTAGCGCTACTGTGTCGGCATGCCTGACATTGTTCCCTCTAAGACTCCACACTCGCAGGAACCTAGCACAGGTGAGGTACTCTTCTCATCCTTAAGCGGCCCCACCACCCGGGCACGTCGTGTCGAGCAGGCCCGAGAGATCGCACGCGGAATAATGGAGCGGGTGACACAGGAAGTGCAGCAGCATTCGCTGGCCTTCAACTGCCCCGAAATGTTCGGCCCTGATAAGTCTAAGCCGGATCTGGATTCGCTATTGAAGATGAGCAAACAGAGCCTTGCATCATGTGGCGCGGGGATGTTTCGCGAAGCGCTGCATCGCTTCCTATGGGAGCTCGGCGCAAAGATCCGAGAGATCGACTCGCATACTCTAAGCGTTATATCCCAACACTCTGCCACAAATCAGATGTCAGACCTCCGACCGATGCCGTCATGTGAGTTCGTGACACGCAGCAATTTTACACTCATGCGCATAGTGATCCCCTACTTAGTCGCGCCGACTGATGATGCACGACACAACTATAGTAAATCGATTAAGAAGATTATCGAAGAAGGGATCAAGCGCAATGTTGACTGTTTTGTCATCGACCTCCGAAACAACTGCGGAGGGAATATGTGGCCGATGTATGAGGGGCTTGGCGCGCTTCTTGGGCTCAAAAACTGTGGAGGATTTTTCTTGCCATACCGACCAAAAGACGAATCGACACGGCAGAACGTCCTGATTGATGGGCAATCGTACCATTGGTACTGCGAGCCCTATCACACTAAACCAACGATGAAAGAGGCAACCACTACGGAGCGTATTCAGACGCCGATTGCGGTATGGGTCAACGGGGGGACCGCGAGTTCTGGCGAAATTATATCGATTATTCTCCGGGGTCGCCCAGATACCATTATTATGGGTCAGCAGACCGCAGGTATGTCGACGTGTAACGGTTCGGTCGCTGCTCTCCGTACGGCCACATTATTCCTCACCACTGGGGTATGCGCGGATCGAAATGGTAAGGCGTATGTGCTAGATCCGCTTCCACTTGATCGGAAAGTGGTTGGAGACGAAACCTGCCTCAATCCAGATGACGCGTGGTACGATGAATCCTGCGCGTGGTTGAAGAGCCGCTGAAATAATCCTACAAACGGCAGTTGCGGGTCTGAAAACGGCGTATCTGTCCAAAATTACTTTGGCTTTGTTTTGGATGCCTCGTGGTTTTGGATATTCGGCGGGCCAATCCGATCAACGATGATGAGAGGGATAAGGAGTAAGAGGTGGATTAGAAGGCCTAACGCAGGGTAAAGCTACTCTGATTGGCACTCTTCCTCACAATTCTAGTCGCACGTATGGTATACCCACTCCGGGGGCGACCGCATGGAGCGGGCCATCCCTCGGAGCTACGGTGATGAAAGCGATTAAACACTACACCTTACTATTTTTACTCAAGAGGAGTGGCTCCGAGGTCTCAGAGGTGTGCTTGGCGATGAAGAAGCGTGGCTTTGGAGCTGGTCGGTGGAATGGGGTTGGCGGAAAGGTCGAACCTGGTGAGGCGACGGATGATGCTGCACGTCGAGAGGCTCATGAGGAGGTTGGGATCGAGGTTCCGCACCTTACAAAGGTCGGTGAGCTGACCTTCGTATTTCCACACCAGGAGGGATGGGATCAGTTCGTACAGGTATACACCGCTGAACATTGGGAAGGGGAGCCAACTGAGAGTGAGGAGATGCGGCCGGCTTGGTTCGTTGTCGAAGCGATTCCGTACAAAGAGATGTGGCCCGATGATATCTATTGGTTGCCGTACGTCCTCGCAGGTAAGAAGGTGCGTGGCTCATTCACCTTTGGCGAGGGAGATCTGATCCTTGACCACGCAGTGACCGTTCTTGATTCACACACTGAGGGTCCCGTGCGCGCGCCGATTACCGTCCAAGGGTAACTCGTACTGCGATCTCGTCACCATACGACGGGTCCTCGTACGGTATCGTTGCATCATCGCGCCGAGTTCCATTTATCTCTATTGAACGTACGCCACGCTCGACCCCGTCGTTGTTGAGGATCTCAATCTTGAAGGTTCGTTCAGCTCGGCGATACGTAAAGCTAACCCGATCCCATCCACTCGGGATACATGGATCAACAGAGAAGGAGAGGGGATGTATCCTGAGACCTAGAATGAACTCTAATCCCGCTTGATACAACCAACCGGAAGAACCGGTGTACCAACTCCATCCGGCGCGACCCCTGAGTGACGACTCAGAGTAGACATCGCCGCACATCACGTATGGCTCGGCTTGATAGGTCGACACACCGCGTGCACTCGCCGTGGCGTTAATCGGATTGATCAGGTTAAAGAGCTCAAAGGCGTCGTTACCGCGGCCCTGTAAAGCAGTTGCGATGATTACCCACGCAGCCGCGTGCGTATACTGTCCGCCATTCTCCCGAACTCCTGGTGGATACCCCTTGATGTACCCAGGGTTCTTTGGAGTTTTATCAAAAGGAGGTATTAGGAGCTTAATCAATCGCCCTTCTCGATCTACCAGGTTCTCCATTACTGCCTGCATGCCTGAAGTCGCTCTTTCCTGCTGCGCGGCCTGGCTGATTACAGCCCATGATTGGCAGAGGGAATCGATCTTGCATTCATCCGAGGCAGCGCTACCGAGCGGGGTGCCATCGTCGTAGAACGCTCGTCGGTACCATTTACCATCCCACGCCTCGTGCTCAGCAGCATTCACGAGTGCCTTTGCGTGCTCTCGAAGTTTAGAGGCGGTCTCCGTCTCTCCGTGGGTGTCGAGAATCGGCGCAAAGCGGCGGATAACCTCAGCTTGGAACCAGGCGAGCCACACGCTCTCTCCCTTGCCTTCACGACCTACTTCGTTCATTCCGTCGTTCCAATCGCCAGCTCCCATTAAGGGTAGCCCGTGTCGACCAACGGCTTCGGTAACTCGGAAGGTGCGGAGGCAGTGCTCCAGAATCGTTCCCTCTTCGGAGTTGCGATCGGGGATGAAGTAGGTCTCCATCTGTCCCTCTGCTAAGGGGGCTCCATGTAGGAAAGACACCCTCTCGGAGAGAATAGAGTGGTCTCCGGTTGCTTCAATGTAGCGACTCACAGCATACGGGAGCCACAGCAGATCATCCGAGATCCTTGTGCGTACGCCCCGACCAGTTGGCGGATGCCACCAATGCTGGACATCTCCCTCCTTGAACTGGTGAGCTGCATGGAGCAGGATCTGTGCCCGAACGAGATCTGGCCTGATTGCGAGGAGCGCGAGTGAATCCTGGAGTTGATCTCGGAATCCAAGCGCTCCGCCACTCTGATAAAACGCACTACGACCAAACAATCGGCACGAGATAGTTTGATAGAGGAGCCACCCATTCATCATAATATTGAACGGCTCGCTTGGGGTCTGCACGTGAATGGCCGCGAGGTGGTCGCGCCAGAACGCTTCAACGCCTTGCAACTCTACTCGATACATCTGATGGCTCTTGAACTTCGGAGCCTCTCGTCGCACAGCATCCATGTTGGGATGCTCGGAGATGAAGAACAGGAGGTGCTTCTCCTCTCGAGGTTTTAGGGTAATGCTAATCTGAAGAGCTGATGCCTGATCAAAGCCTGAGCCGGTTCGCGAAGAGAGTCGTACCGCGCGGGTTTTTGCTGAGAGGAACGCAGCGCTTGTGCCACGCTCAAGCATCTCAGGCGAGCTGAGATCTCCGTTCCTGCCGAGGAACTCAAGCCGCGACGCCGTGTAGCTCACGATCGGTTCACTTGCTCCGATCGCCACAACTCGGCCCGCGAACTCATTGTTATAGTAATTGTGTGCACACAAAAGTTGCGAAGTTAGGTCAAATGAGGAGGAAATGTAGCGGTACGAGTCATCCCGACTGATGCCGAGAACGAGGTCGCAGTAGAAGAACAGCTCAAGCTTCTGCTCCTGTAGCTCCTGGTTGGAGAGGGTAATCGAGTACCACTTAACCTTCTCCTTGGTAGACCCCGATATGGCTAGGGTGCTCTCAATGCCACAGTTACTCGTCGTGAAAGTTGAGCTTCCAAAGGCGTGTTCAACTCCATACTCAAGCCCCTCTCCAGCAGGAGATGGAGTGAGGGACCAATACTCTCCGGTCTCGGCCCTTCGGACGAATACAACTTCGCTCGGGGTGTCGAGAACCGGGTCATTTGACCACGTTGTGAGACGGTTCTCGCGGCTGTTCTCAGACCACGTGTATCCTCCGCCGGATTCGGTCACGATGAAACCGAAGTGTGGATTCGATACCACGTTAGCCCACGGAAGAGGTGGGCGAGTCGTTCCGACCGCCGGGAGGTGGTAGTGGTTAGTTGTTGGCGAGAAGCCGCCGACCGGATTCGCCTCGATGAGAAGCGGTGTCTCAGGGGAGTTCTTCTGCGTGCGCGGAAGACGCTTGCCGCGAGAGTGTTCGACAATCTGCTCAAATGCAGGTGTACGAAGGCTCTCTGCAAGCCCTCCGATCTCACAATCGACCACAACTCGCGCTACCGTTTCAAGGAGAGCGGCTTCGGCTTCAGATATCTGGCTCGAAGAGCGCAGGAAGATTCCACCGCGCTTATCAATCAATCCGCCAGCCGGGCTGAGTCGCACGGTGTATTCCAGATCCTCTGCTAGGTGTTGCATGTAGGTGCCTGGGCTGCGGTGCAGGATCACGAGATCAAACTCGAGCGTTCTCTCGCGCAGGAAGTGATGGCCCAGCAGAAGCTCCTGAACGAATTTGGTCTGACGGGAATCGTTTACCTTAACTAACAGGATAGGCAGATCGCCTGAGATACCGAAACGCCATAGAGCTGATTGGCTCAGGCGATTTTCATTGAGTGTCTGGGGATCTCCACGAACGGTTTCCTCGTTGTAGATGAGGCATCCTGCAAGTTTGTGGAAGAGATCCACCTGACTCGCAGAGTAGGCGTGATTTCGTAGCTCCACTTGGGCGCGGCTCCATGACAGCTCGAATGCACGGGTAACGTGGAGTAGCTCCTGGTACCGTTCGATTAGCCCCTCGGCCTCCCGACGGGTTCGAGTTGCGCCGGAGATAAAGACGAGGGTTTCACTCTGGCCCGGCTCAAGACGAACCGTACATCCGAGCGATGCAAGGGGATCCACACTTCCATCGTACGGCTGTGCCGTCGAGCTTCCTGCCGTAAGCGCCTGTGGGTTGGCTTGCGTATGTCCGCGACCGATAAAGCTTGAACGTGAGGTATTAAAACGCACAGGCGCATAGCTCGTTTTTAAAGTTACGCGGTGAAAGAAGAATAACTCCTGCTCGTGTTCGGTTCTCGGCCGACGGGAGCAGAGGATCGCATCATAGTCGGGAAGGGCCTCGGAACGAACAAAGAGCTTGTTGAACGCAGGATGGGCGGTGTCAGCTCGACGCTCGCTCAGCACAGGCTCGACGTAGCTCACAACCTCAAGTTCGCGCTCGCGATCTCCGAGGTTCGTTACCGTGATGCGTCGCAGCTCGACGTTATCCTCTGGAGCAACTGTGATCTCGGTGTGCACGAACACTTTGTCGTCGAATCGTTTAAACTCTGCTCGTCCTGGACTGAAGATCGCCTCGTATGAGTCAGGCTCTACGCGGGTAGGTTGGTAGGTAGCCGACCAGGTGCGTTGCTGCCGTGAGTCGTGAATATAGTAAAACGAGCCGTACGATGTAGTCGTCGGATCCTCTCTCCATCGGGAGAGCATGATGTTCTTATCGAAACTACTAAAACCTCCACCTGATGAGTCAATAACAACGCTGTAGCGCCCGTTGGAGAGGATTCGAACTCGCGGTGCGGCCGTGTGTGGGGAGGTGACGACCTCAAGACCAGGAGCCTCAACCTCAGCCTCCTCCCGGTGAATGGTTTCAAGCTCTGGCTCGTGTGGGATGATCGCTGCTACTCGTTCCGGGAATCGCTCATGCAACAGAAGCTCCGCAGAGCGCACTACTGGTTGTGTGTGGAAACGCTCGCACATGATGTCGCCATTGAGCGCATTGTTGATCGCAACGAGCGACATTCCTTGATGGTGAGCGAAGAAGGCTTGAACGATATGTTTACCCTCGACCCGCGTATGACGCGAGGGCGTGTAGTCAACAGCCTCGTAAAAACCGTACTGACCTCGGGCGCCCTCTGACTCAAGTTTCTTGAGGTTGCGAACGGCGGCGTCGATCGATGGGGCAAATGAGAGCGCCAACATCGTCGAGTAGGGCGAGACAACGAGGTCTTCAGAGAGTCCGCGTTTGAGTCCAAGACCGGGAACACCGAAGGCTCGGTACTGATAGGTTTTCTCGAAATCAACGCCGCTATACGCGGACTCAGAGATTCCCCATGGAGCTGATTGCCGTGAACCGTAGCTGATCTGCGCGCTCACTACGGCCCGTCCTGTTCGACCGAGAATGGTAGTGGGGAAGTTCTTCATCACAATGAAGGGCATCAGGTACTCAAACATCGTACCGCTCCACGAGATGAGCGCTTTGCCACCTGGGGTGCTTGCTAACGAACGTCCCAAGGAGAACCAGTGCTTCTGAGGAACTTCCCCACGCGCTACTGAGAGGAAGCTCAGGAGGCGCGCCTCGGAGGCGAGGAGGTCGTAGAAGCTCGGATCTTTTCGAGCATGTTCCGAGTTAAACCCGATTGTGAAAAGGTTTCGAGCCTCATCGTAGAGGAATGAGAAATCCATCGCTGCGATCAGGTTCTTAATCTGCTCGCTCGTCTGAGCGATAGTTGACTCAAGCAACCCCACTGCCTGATTGCCGATCTCCAGTGTGTCTCGGAGTCGCGTAATCGTCTCTGCAACGGGGGTTCCCTGCGCTCTGTCTCCAACGGCGGTTACCAGGCTCGAAAGCTCTCCGCCATGAGCAGCAAGTAGCGCGAGAGTTAGCTTCGAGCTCTCCAGCCTCTGCAGGAGTTGGATGCCCCGAACCATGAGGGCTTCAACCGGGTCTGACTCCGGGTTGTGCTTTAACTGGAGGGTACGAGCGGTGGCGGCCAGCTCCTGGAGCGGTATGAGCCACGGGATTACCTTCGTTGTTTGCAGGATATCTTCAAGCAGAACGGGTAGTCGAACGGCCGCGGCTGGTCGTTCCGCGAGACCCTCAAGAGTGGAGGCAACAAGGGTTTGTATCCCTTCCCCTTTTCGTACGAGGGAGCTTAAAAGAGGTGTAACGGCCCCCTGCGCGTCTACGGTTAACGTGTCGCGGAACGCTATTAACTCCTTCACAAGTTCAGCTTTGTTCGGGGTGAGGGGATCGGCCAGGAGATCCTCGACAGTTTCTCGTAGGACATCGACGTGGTTCTGCGTTACAAGTGGGACATTACCAGCTTCCTCCAGAACCGAGAGAATGGTGTAAAAATGCCCGAGCATATTGCCGCTATCAACGGTCGAGATATAGCGGGGGCTCAGTGGTGCAAGGGTCCGAATAGCGTACCAGTTGAAGAGGTGACCTCGATACTTCTCCATCTCTACAACGGTCGAAATAATCGATGCAATCTTCTCCAGGGTCACATGAAAGGGGATAAAGCCGAGATCGTATGCCGATTGACTACTAAGAATTGATAGAGAGATGTTCGTGGGAGAGGTCCGTTCTGCTACCACCTCTCTTGGTGTTATCTGCAGATTATCTGGCATCAGGAAGTGGTATTCATCGCGCAGATAATCACGGAAGAACTTCCACGTATCGAACGCAATGGCTCGCAAGTATCGGGCATCCGAGCGGGTTGGAGCTGCAGCAGCGACTCCCACTGGCCGTGAGACCAGCGACATGATCCAGGGAGAGCTAAGCCACACTGTTATGAATGGGAGAGAATACAAGAGGGTCGAGAGCTCGTTCACGGCAGCCCATGCGGCTACGGCCACCGCTATACACATGGCTGGCACGAAGAGTCTCAGGTAGTCACGGAGCTCGTTCTTGGTTTTTCGCTCCGAACGCTCTGCCGGCTCCCATTCAAGGAGGTGCTTCTTACTGATTAATACCCTATACAGGGTGATACCGATTGCATGAAGCATCAACGCTGCTTGGTGCGGCAGGAATGCAACAGCCATGGCCGACCGGATACAGCTCCGCCAGATATCGCGCCCGACATCCCCCAGCAGTCCTCCGATTGAGATCCCCACAGATGGTAGCGCTACAACCGCTGCGAGACCGGTAAATACCGGGAACGAGATCACAAGCAGAACAACAACTGTCCATACCAGTGGACCGCCAGGAAGGAAGAGCCAGCCGCCCAAGATAGCTGCGAATGATGCGGGTGAAACAAGACTTCGACGCAGGTTGTCGAACATCTTCCACCAGGAAAGGCATGTGAGTTGACTGCGCGCCCAACCGGTGGTGGTCGGAACTCGCGGCATCAACCAGGGAAGGAGTTGCCAGTCGCCACGGACCCAGCGATGGAGCCGCTTTGAGTAGGCCATGTAGCGAGAGGGGAAGTCATCGTATAGTTCGATGTCAGAAGCGAGCGCGACGCGCGCAAATGAGCCCTCGAAGAGATCGTGACTGAGCAGGGTGTTTTCTGGAACACGGTTGTGAAGCACATGCTCGAATGCATAAACATCGTAAATGCCCTTACCCCAAAACGACCCCTCTCCGAAGAGATCTTGGTAGACCTCGGAAACCACGTTCGTGTAGGGATCGAGGCCAGCTTGGCCTGAGAAGAGTTGCGAGAAGAAGGAGTTCGTCGCTGACGTAAGCGAGATAGTGACACGTGGTTGGATAAAGGCGTATCCCTTGGTGACCCGATTCACCAACGGGTCGATCTTCGGGCGATTCATCGGGTGAGAGATCGTAGCGATCAGCTTTTTGGCAACATCGCGGGAAAGCTGTGAGTCGCTGTCGAGGGTGATGACGTAGCGTACCCCCTTTAACTGTTGCGCATCTCCAACCACGAGCTGAAGGGTGGTGTTAGTTTTGCCAAGCAGGAAGCGATTGAGCTCTTCAAGCTTGCCGCGCTTACGCTCCCACGCCATCCACACTCCCTCACTTGGATTCCATACCCGTGAGCGGAAGAAGAGAATAAACCGCTTGCCACCTTCAGCGCTGTGGCGCCGATTTAGGGTTTCAATCCCTTCGGCCGCCACGCGAATAATCTCATCATCCATCGACGTATGTTCGGTGCGCGCATCCGGAAGGTCCGCCATAAGCACGAAGAGAAGTGAGGGGTCGTCGTTTGCGAGGAATCGGATCTCAAGACCATCGATCGCTTTTTGAATCGATGTAGGCGAGCTGAAGATCGAGTGGACTACAACGATGGTTTTGGCATCAGCAGAGATAGGACCATCGCTATTGAGCTTGGGGAGGGGGCGCGGCCGTACCCAACGAGACACGAGGTACTGAACGATGCTCGATGCGAGCTCTGATGCAGGAAGGATCGTGATGGCGAGAGTAAACGCTACAATGAGCGCCGGTGCCTCTGCCCATTCGGAGAGGAGGCAGACGTATCCAACCAAGAGTGCGGTGATGAGTAGGATCGCGCCCAGGTACGATGTGAGCGCGTTGCGGGTGAGGAAGCGTTGAAGCTGGATATGAAAGAGTGGTCGGGCATTTAGCTTCGCTTCTAGTTGAAGGCGACCAGAGCCAAGGAGGAAATTCCCAACATGCTTGTGGACGAGGGATTCATCATCGGACCCGATCCATGTTTGAGCTGCCTCTTGTGCGCAATCGAGCGTGACAGCAGCGATCTGCGAATCGGTGCGACGGAGAAGTTTTGCAAGTTCCTCTACCTCGTGGCGCATCGCATCGCGGGTAAGAAAGTCGCTTTGCAGATAGAGACCTGCGGGATCTTGGCGCAGCACTCGGTCCGCGAGGCTTACCGTCTCGAACCACTCGCGCCAATTCATTTGGTCGATGGCCGTGAGCGCGGTGAGGGTATTTCCGACCGAGATCTGACGAGCTGCCTGATGGTGGTCTTCAGCGCGCAGCAGATCTTCCGGATCAAGGCCTCGCTCTCGAAGCTTCTCTTCTAAGAACTGTAAGGCCATGAATGCCTTTCTACCGCGACCGCGGAGTCGCTTGAGAAGCTCAAGGGCGCCGTGGCGTAGGAAACTCTCCCGCTCGCTGATGCGGCGAGCAAGTTCCACCATTATCTCCGTGCCGGTTCGGGATTCATCGCCGAGAACTTGATCCACGAGCGAGAACACATCGCGCCGCGCCAGCAGTTCCTGTTCTGCCTCAACGGTCAAGCGACGAAGACTCTCCAAAAGGGCGAGTCGGAGCATGATCGGAAACGCCCAGAGCTCTCCGGAGGAGAGTTCTAGCTTCGTTTGGTACGCGCCGATAAAAGCTGTGGCGAGCTGAGGATCGAGAGCGCCATCGGTGTGTACAACGAATTCAAGTGCAAGGTGATATATCCTCGGCAGCCCACGCAACTCTCCGCGAGTTAGTTTCGGTAGGGTGCGATAGAAGCTCCGTGGAAGGTATTTTTTAATCTGTGCGGCATGCCGCTCAACGACGTGATAGTTATCCAGTAACCACTCTGCTCCGGCAGTTAATGGCTCTCCCTTGTGGGCGGCTTCAGCCAAACGGAGGTAGACCCGCTTAAGGGTTGCACGGTTTGAGCGATAGCTTCGCAGGACTCGCGCCGAACTAATTTTGCCAACGGAGTCGACGTGCATCTCCGCGAGTTGGAGGGCTAGCTCCTCAAGCGCTTCACGCGAGAGCACCTGGGGGCGCCACGGCCCGGTCGTCTCAGGCTCTGAATGAGGGGCAAAGATGCTCTGCCCGAGATTCGATAGTCGAGCTTTCATTCCAGTGAAGAGAGGAAAAGTAGCGAGCGTCACTCTATGAAACCGTTGGTGTAAATAGGTTGCGGGGGATCAAATCGGTGTTACCTCCGAGAAGGTACCTTTTTGGAAACGCCACGACACGTTGGTCGCCACGTAGCTTCTTCCCCGGCACGACTGCGAAAAATGGCTGTTAAGCAGCATCATCTTCTGCGGCCCTGCTCGTAAATTACGATGGGCCCGAGTATACACAAACCAACCCAAGAAGTAATCCCTAACCCTTTAGGATTGTTGCCACTGTAGGGGTATCAAGTGGTCAGGGGACTACTTCGGGTTGGTTCGGGAGGAGCCCTGACAGACGCTCTGTCGTGCCCAGGACCGCGCGCACAGCCGTACCTCGTTGGGGTGGGGGTATTTAGCACCGCTCGTTGTTGTAAGAGCCAGCGGGGCTGCTAGCCCGCATATTTCATGAAGCCTGCTACTGCGAGTGTCGATAATGGCGTTTTTTCGGTCCAAAAATCGATTTTCGGACCGGAAGGTATCTCGATACGATTCCGCCCCGAAAATCGATTTTTAAATTCGCCCTTCGGGCCCGAAAAATCTCCATTCTC
>JBIJBZ010000098.1:0-12242 GCA_044344945.1 Bdellovibrionota bacterium
CATGTGCAGTACACCTCCGCGCAGCTCTATTCGTATAGCACTGCGCCGTGTAGCACCAGCACGCGGGTCTACTGTGTAGGAAACTATCTCTCACCGGGAACTCCAACGCCGACCCCAATACCGACCGACACTCCAACGATAGCACCACCCGTTGACACAGAGCCGCCAACTCTTACTCCGGCTGAGGTGGTAACGGTTGCGCCCCCGACCGACACCGAGACGGTGATAGTGACACCGGGTGATACCGCGACGATTGCACCACCGGTTGACACCGAGACTCCAACCGAGACTCCAACTGAGACCCCAACCGAAACCCCGACGCAGCCTGAGATCTGCGACGACAAGCAGGATAATAACGGTAACGGTCTCGTCGACAGGTTCGACCCGAGGTGCCGTGGCAGCGAGTTGATCGGAGAGGAGTCGCTTGGAAGCTTTGATCCGGTCTTCGGCATTAAGCTGCAGGGTACAGCGGCATCGCTGAGGAGTATCACGGAGGCATATATCTCCCTTTGGGCTCTTCCACCCTCGGAAGGTGATGTGGTCGCCAGTGCTGAGCCTCTTGAGATCAAGGTCGTGGGAACACCGACGCTTCGTGAAGGGGAGGTAGAGGTAGCTTTCTCGGAAGAGCTGCTGGAGGGCTTTACTGAGCCTCTACGACCGTCGACACGCTATCGGTTGATCGTGGATATCCGCGGATTAGACGTCAACGGAAATAGTGTAGAGCTACCGCAGCGGAGCATCATCTTCACAACGCCTGATGTGATTACCCTAGCGTTCAAAGATGGCGTAGTGGTGGTGCGTCACGATCTTCTCATCGACTCGGTTGTAGAGCCGACAGAAACTCCAACCGAGACCCCAACGGAGACCCCCACCGAGACCCCAACGGAGACCGCCACGGTCGCCCCCCCCACGGTCGAACAGGATTGCTCGGACAAGGTTGACAATGATCAAGATGCAGCTACCGATTGTGCGGACGGAGATTGCGCCACCGCACTTGCATGTTGTGTCCCCTCGGGCATGGAGGTGTGCACTGGCGGCTCTGACGAGGATTGCGATGGCAAGGTGGATTGTCACGATGAGGAGTGTAGCGGTATCCCGGAGTGCATAAGGAAAAATATCGATCAATTCGAGGCGCAGGTCCCGCCAACAGTCGTCGCTAATTTTGCTAACGCGCCCTATGCCGAAAGCATACTAGAGGGTGAAACGTTTACGCTGCCAATTAATTGCGAAGCCAAGCGAGCGGAGCAGAGAATGGCGGGTGCGTTTGAGTTAGCATCCCAGCGTGTTCAAGCGTCCGTATTGGATACGATACGGAATCGCCAGCAGGCGCAATCACCCGGTTCAGTTTCGATCCCCGACCTACAGACAGCGCTCATGCAGGACCTGACATTAAAGCTACCCGATGCGACACAATTGGCGAGGGAGGCACTTATAGACATCGAGGCAAACCAGCAGCAGTTGACTCAGCTGGTGATGGCCGAAACATCATCGGCGGTGTTTTCCTCCATACAAAACGCTACGCTTGGTGCGACATCGACCCTACAGCAGGAGCTCGTTGGCATAGCTTCTCCGGAGGTCGAGAGGACGATTAACGCGGCGCAATTGTCGATATCCGATGCGGCGCGAACCCTGCGGGAGGAGAGCCGGCGGAGAGTCGAGCGTGCAAGAGCCGCCATAGGGGCTGCGGGATCAACCGGGCAGCAGAGCGATGGTGTCGAAGCAGAGGCCGCCATGCAGAGAATTCGACATGCGCAATCCGAGATATCCGCGGCTCTATCTGAGGTTTCAATGAACGTCTCAGAGGAGGTCAGAGATCGAATTGAGCGTCAACGATCCCAACTCTCGACTGCAATAGGTATCGCGGAAGTTGGTCTCGATTCAATCGCCGCGATTGATAAATCCAGTCCTACACCCGCCGTCCAAAACGAGGGGACACGCGTAGAACAAGGCGAGGATGGTTACAAGGTAATGATCCGTGTCGCTAGCCCCGGAGTAAGTAATCGAGTCGAGCTGACACTTTATGAGGTCGGCGGACAGGGCTTCAAAACAGAGCAGATGCGGGATCTTTACGGGGAAATTGTCAGTAGGCTCCGTTATACCGGTATTGAAGAGGGTGGACTCAAGATATTCGAGGAGATGCCCTCAAGTGAATCCGACTCCGTGACGGCCGAACCCGCAGCTCCACTTCGCTTCAACCTCGATGCCGCAGGCAGTTTATCTCGCCCGAAGGTTGGGGAGGTTGCGCGACTGGACCCGAGTGTCTTTACTAACGCCACCGCGGAGAACCAAGAGCTGAAGTTACTTACTAGCGCTTGGGTGCAGGTGCAAACCTTCCGCCAGGTGTACTCCAAGACGCTGAACTCAGTTCCAGCCTTCGCGACCCTCCCACTTCAAGCGTACACTTCATATAGGCTTGATTTGGTTAACTACGTTGGAGCTGACACCTATCGTAGCGTTAAAAACTTCTCCGTTTCCCAAAAAGACTGCTTAGCATCAGACACACCAGACCCAAAAGAGACCGCAGACCCAGAAGAGAGTCCAGATGACGGCACGACGCCAAACGTGTGTGGTGATAAACATGTGTCTAAAGCCAAGGATCAGTTTGGGCGTCGCGTAGAAGAGTGCGACGATGGCAACTCCGTTAACACCGACGGCTGTTGTGATAATTGCATGCTCTCATGTTGTGGTGACGGGCGTGTTGATACGACAGTTATCGGCACCTCGCAGAGAGAGGAGTGCGATGACGGGCCCAAAAATAGTCCTGAAGCTCGTTGTCTTCCTGATTGCCGATGGGGGCCGACAGCCACGCCAACTCCGGAGCCCAGCAAGGACTCCGATACTACTGATCCATGTGACTCTGGATCGCAAAGTAGCACCGCCGGGAAAGAGCCGACTGCCGAAGAGTTCAGCGAGGATTCGGAGACCGAAGGTGGTCCAAGCGGCCCGACCGCTTTCGAGGCCAAGGTAGTCAACGTTAGTCAAGGAGCAGGCAACTCAGGGCCTGGCCAACCAGGGACCAACCAAAGTGGCGGTAGCTCTCCGGACAAGAGCTCAACCTCTCCGGATTCAACTAAGCTCTCGGAGGAGGAGCAGAAGAACCTTCCCACCGAGCAGATGGACACCTTTTCGTATGAAGAGACTAAAGATCAGATCATGAAGGATCCAGCGGTGGCTGCCGCTGAACAGAAAGCTCGTGAGGCCCTTGATAAGGTTTATGAGACCGAAGAGAAGGTCAAAGCGGGAACCGCGACCGAGGCTGATCTTGCGAAGGCCCGACAGGAGCATGAGGCAGCTAAGTCGGCGTTTGAGGACAAGGTTGATACTGCCGCGGGAAGGCTCGCACAAGACCGATCCTATCCGGAATGGTGGATGGCTGGTGACAGCCTCAAGAGAGACGTGTCATATCAGCCACAAACACCACGGAGGGAGATCGAGGTAGTCCCCGTCAACGGCTCCACCCAACCAACAACATCAAACCCAACCTCACCCGATACATCCGGAATCAAACCAAGCGACGCCGCTCTCGCTAATCTACGAACAGCACAGGCGAAGGCAACCCGAGCTCTCGCAGGTGCCGCTATGAACTCACAGGGTGCGCAGCGAAACTTCGAGAACAGTGTGCGCCTGGCACAGAACGTGTCGCTTATGGGTCAACTCCTCGGCCTCGGCGATGACGCATTGAAGCAGCTACAGGTAGATCGGGAGAACCTTGAACGAGCCATCGCCCGCGAGCGGGAGCTCAAGGAGCAGCAGCGCAACCTTGAAGGGGCAGAGAAAGAGGTCGGAGAAATGTATGAAAAGGCTGCTGCCCTTGAGAAGGAGGGGTACAAGGACGCCGCGGACCTTGTGCGAAAGCAAGCCGATGCGGTGGCCGCCAAGTGGGCTGGCTCTGATATCTCAGCGCTCTCCGCCGCTGACGCGCAAGCGTATCGTGAGGGTCTCCAAGAGCTGAACGAACGGCTCGATGAGACGATCTTCATCGCCAAAGTTGGCGGTGCCACCGCGAGCGTCGTGCGTGAAACCGCTCACGTTGCCGGTGTTGGCGTTGGCTTTGTGATGGGTGGCCCTGCGGGTGGCGCCGCCGTCAATCAGGGCTTACGCATGGTCGAAGGAGCAACTGAGGAGCTGACGAAGGTCGCCATGGGTGAGCAGAGCTACGAGGAGGCGCACGATGCCTTTACGGAGCGCTCCAAGCAGGCTCTCGTTGAAAGTAGCATAACCCTCGTTGCGGGTGCCGCGGGAAGTAAGCTCAATAAGGTAGTTGGCGCGATGAGTGGACCGGTAGCGGCGAAGACCGTTGATATCGTCGGAACAGGTTTAGTGCAATCCGGAGGCACGGCGATCCAAATCGGTGTCGAATTCGCGCAGGCGAAGAGTGAGTTTGACAAACAGAGCGAGGGACTCACCGGTGCCGAACGAGAGCGGGCTTACAAAGATTTCATGGCGCAGAACGGCTTCACCCTTGAACAGGTGAGCAAACGGTTGGGGGTCAGCTTCGGTGCGGGGGCGGCGGCCAAGGTGCTCGGAGGTCTTGCGAAGAAATTCGGTGACGAAACAGAGGAGTTCACCAGCGAGCTCGGTGAGCAGCTCGGACACGGACAGCCACTCACAGCCGAGACCCTGTTCGCGGCCGCGGTCGGAAGTCACGCCACGAAGCGCGGCGTGCAGAGCTCCGCAAATTCACAGACCGGAGGAATCCCTCCTCCAGCTCCAAACGATCCGCCGCATGTGAAAGACGCCGCAAGGAAGGTGGACGAGACGCAGGCCACTTATGAGGCCGCGAAGGCGAGTGGCCAAAACGTGGAAGCCGCCGAGGCGGCGTACAAGTCAGCGATCAGTCACGACAACGCGGTGCGGCAGGATCACGTTGATAAACCGGTAGAGAAGCCGACAACTGTGGAGGAGAATGCTCGTAATCGACTCCTTGAACGGGTTAACCAAGCTCCAATCGTCGCAGTCACAAACATGAGTACACAGGGCTCACGTGACCCAGTCTTATCGGGCGGAACCCGCGTGCAAGCGACGACAGGAACTCGCAGCGTCACCTATACAGACAATCAGGGTAATCAACGTAACGGCATCGCATTGCGTCCACGCGAGGGTGAGACGGAGATGGGTGCGCTGGCGAATGCGCTCGATAGAGCAACGAGCACGAGTAATCGACATCTGCGCCCACTTCTTCCGAAGCTCGTTGGACGAACCGAGGTGAATGGGGTTACCTATCTCATTTTCGATGAACCGTCCGGCGGTAGCGCGGTGCCGGACTTTGACTCACTGCCTGACTCCGCCAAGAGCCAGTTGACCGAGTCGTTACGTCCTGAGGCGCTGGAGGCGCTCAAGAGCGGGGCCGCAGACGCGCCGGTTCGGGCTAAGGATCTGACGCTCCTCCCCGATGGTACGGTGCGTCACAACGTTCCGGCGAATGCCTTATCCTTCGCGGTTGATCTCCCACAGGTGTTTACAACCAAAGACGCGGACAGTTCCAAACCGGGCCCTAAATACAGCTCTAACGCCGACATCCCCGTGGATCGCGTCGCCGCGATTGAGCGTATGGGCCTAACCCTCGATACGCCGCTCTATCGAGGTATGAGCAAAGATGATTCCAAGTATGTGAACCCATCCCCAGATGGATCGAAGGGATCTGCGCTGCTCAATCCAAAATCCATGGGATACTTTGTGCCCGAGAATCCAGAACACTTTGCGGGGAGCCAGTTCGACTATCACGGTGCTTTCGGTCAAAACCTACCAGAGCCGATACCTGGTGTTGTATCGGCCGGCGACGCGGATAGCCCCGGTCTCTTCTTCACCAACGATCCGGCGATGGCCCGTAATCAGGCCGGCGAGGATGGACTCGTTGTCTCGACAACGGTAGGTGACGCTATCCGACAAGGGATGAGCATCGGTCGAGACGCTGCCGATGGAACGCCCGGTGGCAAGGGCGGGGTGTATGTCTACGGCAATCCCGGTGAGGGCCGAACCGCCCTCGATGTCTCGATAGAGGGCGGAGCAGGCAAGAGCACCAACCCTGGCTCGGATAATTCATCGCCGAAGCCGTTTGATCCAACTACGCTCGATCAACCTGACTCGCCACTGATGTTCCAACCGAACTCACCATACGTGGAGAGTGGTTTTGTTGGTCGAAGTAAACTCTCTGAAACTAACGAGTCTCTTCGCCGTGCATACACCGACCGTCCAGCGATGGCGGCTGAGTTCTCGACAATGAAGAATCCGCCGAAGTTGCTGCATGGAAGTACATCAGCCTCCCTTCTTATGTACACCGGTAGCCAAAAACACCAGGGGCAGCTCCTACCAAGTGGAAAAATTGAGGGTTCAAATGGGGCCGTGTTCTCAGGGGAGATCTTCTTTGGTAAGCCGTCTGATGCAATCGCGGTTGTTACTATCACCGATATCGATACGGCGCTTACGTATTCGACGTCGAGGAGCTGGAGTCCTGAGATCGGAAAGCAAACAAAGGCTGACGCGGAGGCTCGAAAAAAGAGGCTGGAGCTGGAACAAGGCGAATCCTTCCACACCTCAGACATGGCCCGTGGGATCAATAATACCATCGCGACCGAGAAGCTGAGACTTGAAGCATGGCCCAACCTTGATTCTCCTGAAAAGGCGCTTGTTTCAGAGCAGTTTCCGGTCGTATACGGTATCGACACGAGTCGACAGAAAGCCCTATCGATTCCGACGTCCGATATTAGGAGCGAGCTCAGACTCGAAGATGGAACAACGGGAGACGAGATCCGAGCGGTGTTCGTTCCGAAGGATAAGATCCCTCTTGTGCAATCGCTCGTTGGTGACAAGGGGCCACGGGTACTCGATATTGACCTGCTGAAGCCGGAGAGTGACCTTAACGATGCCGGGCGGGAGCTGATACGGACGCAGCTCGGCCCCAACGGCCTTGCTCCATCGCATCGAACGCCGATAGAGCGTTCGATGAGTCTCTCCCCAGAGGCTCGAGCAGATCTCTTGCGTAACAGCAACTTAAATGATTCAGCGCGCCGCACCAAGATCGCGGATAGTCTCGGACTCGACTTGAATAATCCGTCTGACCGACAAAAAGCTGATCTACTGGTTGATCTTCATCACGATCCCTCTTTCAGCGGAGTACTCGAGGAATCAACATCGAGGCTGCAGAACAAGATAAACAAAGCGATAAAGATTCTCACTCCCGATGCGGCCAGCCCGAAGACGGCAGAGGAGCGCAAAGCGTATCGAGAGCAACGCGCAAAGGTTGTTAAACTCGTCAAGACCGGCGTTCTTGGAGAGATGTCGCCCGAGGTGAAGGCGTTACTCGGAGGCGCGCCGAGCACTACCCAAGCCCCGCCGCCGCTCAAATCGTCTCAGGATTCTCTCTCGAGCTTCTTGCAGGAGGTCTGGTCACAGCGGGATAGCTTACCTGTCGGCAGCTTTAGAGACCTCACCGGTAGGCTCTATCGTGCATACGCCCTCTCACCAGATCCAGTCCAATTGACGATACCTAAGATCGACTACTTGAAGGGCATTCTAGCGGCGGCGGACAAGGTGCCAAACCTCAACTGGCGTGTGACGGGAATGGAAACAGCTGACATCAAATCTAAGCTCCAGGGGGGCGGGGAGACACTTTCGTCAAAAGAACAGCAGATACTTGATAATGAGTTCTTCAAGTTTCAACGGGGAGACGATGATCTTCCGAGCGGTCCAGCAACTAAACGTATCTATCTCCGAGCGAACCCGAACAAAGCCCCGCAGGTCTTAGATTTTGTACTTACTAGCCTTCTTAATGATCCATCCGCGCTTCCGGGGATCTCATCGGCGAAGCTCGTCGGTCCAGCTACCGCTGGAGACCGAAGCGACAACCTTGTGATTTACGCCCACGATGACGCGTCCGCTCAGAAAGCCGTAGAGATGCTCAGGGAGTTCGGCGAGCGGAATCCATCGATGCTTGCTGATGGTGCGCCCCCAATGACTGAGCAGGTGGCCCGTGGGATAGCGGTGGCTGATGAGCCAGAAGACGGGTCAAGCTTTGGCCAGTCGCGGGTTCTTGCCATAGCGAAGGCGCTGAAGTCGCTCGACCCTGGGGATTCGTTCGATACATTTAAGGCAGGCGTTGAGGACGAGCTTTTCGCGGAGGGGTTCGATCCGGACCGCCCTCATCAGAACTTCTAGCTTGAAGGATAGAACGTATGATCTTGCTACACACAATCACCATCCGGGGGCACATACGGTACCTCTTTGCGATGGCTTTGGTACTCGTTGGTGTACGGTTTTCAGAAGCACAGGAGGTAGCAACCAGCACCAACGGGCAATGCAAAGCGCCGTCCGCAGAGCCTGTGTTACGAAGTTCGAATCGGGAGGAGGAGGTTCGTGAGCGGGTCGCTCGCATCAGACAGAACGTAGCGGGTGAAGAGAAGAAGGTGACGGATAAGGAGCAAGAGAAGGCGGCCAAGGTTGATAAACAAACTAAGCTCAAGGCGGATAAAAACAAGTCGGCTAGGCAAAAGAGAGAGGAGATCAGGGCTCTCGATGACGAGATCTCGCGGCTTGACCAAGCCATAAACGAGAGAAAGAGAAAGATCCAAGAGATGAATGACACGGCAGCGCTCCTTGAAGCTGGGAAGAGCGACCCAGAAGAGGTGATGCAAGCCGGAGGGATGGACCCCGGGGACGCCAGTGATTTCGGATGGGGATCAATCGTGTGGGAGCAGGATAATGCGGCAGCATCGTGGTTGATTGAAGAGGGGCAGGAGTGGCGTAATCGGCCCGCTATCGTTACAAACTGGAACTATTTTTCTGGGCTCGGTGCTTCGGCGCGATCACTTTACGAAAAAGTTCAGAGTGAGGCGGCCAGCCGCGTCGAGTTTAAGGCGGGTCCGCAACAAGCCACCCTGAAACCATACTTTGATTACACGCGGCTCGCCTCATGCGGAGACGAGAGCGAGTATTCTCCATTGGAGGCGTTTATAGAGAAAAGTTCGGTGCTGCGTTTTACCTTGGTGAATGCCTCACCCGTAGCTGTGTGTCTCTTTTCCTTGTCTCCCTCGCCGCATGCGGCCGCTAGTCGAGTTAGCAGGTTCGATCCTGTGTATATCGCTCCGAACGGGGTTCCGACAACCGTTACGCTTGAGACCCTTCCAGGGGTGCTTCAGGCGCCAGAGACTCAAGTGTCGTTCGGTATTGGTAATTGCGCTGATATGGAGAGCCGTCATGCGCAGTTTCGGCTAGTCGGGTTTAAGGTCAAGCCTCCGCAGCCGGAGGGGAATCAGAGCGGGGAGAATAATAATAATCAACAGCCAGGGGGGTCGCCGGGCCAATGTCCGCCTGGGACCCATATGGAGCAGTTGGGGTATCGGGAGGGCGCGGTTGAAGAGAATCCATGGACAGGTTTTAAGTGGCAGAACAAGGAAAATGCCTGGTCCTTTAAGGCCCGGCCACACGTGTGTATTCCGAACGGACGATGGCATGTGCCTTCGGGGGATAGGGTGATCGATGTGTGTGAGCTGTATGGCGGCAATAGAGCAGGCCTCCTTGAGCATAATACCGAGCACCATCCGTCAGGGATCGAGTGGGGCGTTGAACCCGCTGACTTTTTCTCCAGGGAGAGCTTTACCATTAAGATAAAGAATAACACAAACAATGACAGGCCTATATGTAAGTGCAAAAAAGGATGGAAGGCTGGAGGCGATGTATGCGAGCCAGCATGCTTGGAGATTAAAGGTGCCATCATAGCACAGCGCGGTACTGATGGCCTGGACCCAGTCTGCCGGTGTCCGGATGGCCATTATTTTGATAAAGCATCTTTGAGCTGTAAAGTGAACGCAACTCCGTCGCCATGTCCGAAGAATGGGGGAACGAGTAGCGGACCTGCGGTGGTAAACGGTAGTGGGGGTGATATGCCTTCTCAGGTGCAAAGCTCTAGTGGGGGCAATGCCATTATGGATAATTGATTAGATTAAAGGGACGCTACCCTTGATCTTTGCGACTCCTTGCAAATAGCTGCCCTTCCGTTGGGCGTCCCAGCGTGGCTCGCCACAGTTGATCGTAGAGGCCATCTCAAAAGCGCCTACAACAGATAACGATTATTAACGTATTAATGGGGCTGCTGCCCTTTATCTCATTCCCTAACGTCTAGCAGGGTGGTGAAAAAAGACTTCATGTTGCGCATCTCGATAGTTTGACTGCAACTTCCTTGGAGCCCCCGAAAAAATCCTCAACGTATCTCTGAGGATACGCTTCCGGTTTTTTTTGTAGTCTCCGCCTTGTTTCGTCAAAACTCTCAAAATGCTCTCAACGGAACCTTTTTTCACCACCCTGCTAAGGAATCTACTTGTGTCGTAGATACACGGACCCGGTTGAACTTACCGCCCATTTTTAGACACCGAAATACTCACGAGTTCTACCAGTATAACCAATAGGGCAAACTAAAGAACCATAGCGTTTCTCGTTGTGTTACGATCTACTCTGAGGACCGGGAAATAATAGCGTCGAGTACTCGCTTGAACGAGAGACGACAACCCCCGGGGTCATCGGTGAATTTCAAGGAAGAGACACCGCACCTGGCTGCGTGCAGAACGAGCAGTCTTCAAGTGCGTAAGGCCACAATAAAAATACGAGCTAGCGAGTATTTTCTCTTTATTACTAACGGGGACTTGAGAAACGAAGGCCAGAAGACTCAAGCGGAACGCCTCAAACCTCAGACTGAGTACTGAGATCATAAGCCTCGCACAAAAGTGATAAGTCGCTACATGCGCAGAAGTAGTGCGTAGCCAAAAATATGGGTAGCGCTTTACTCACAAGTAGGTGTTCCTTTATGGACGGGGTCATCTACGGTGTTGATGTAAGCAGGGAGGGGCGAGGTAGCAGGTGACAGGGCCAGATTTAGTTTCATGGGCCAGGGGATAGCAAAAGCTCCAATAACTAATTAGTTAGGGGGCTCGCGGTTGCCTCCAACTGCACTCAGTCAATCCATTATTAAACGAAATTTTTCATTTTCCAGTGTGTGCTTCGCAATGAGGTGCGGTAGCCTATAGGGGCACAAGGAGATAGATATGGCCCACACTACTATCAAGGCTCAGATTTTAGCAGCGCTTAGCCACCCAGAGGCAGAGGACGGGTTGTATTTTAACAATCTTATCGTGGTACACGAGGAAGAGGAGCGTCCGATCGTTGAGGGTGATGAGCCTTCCGTGATGGCAGCTCTTGAGGAACTCGTGAAGGAAGGGCGCATTCGGGTCTCAGGTGAAGGGGATCAACGGATCTTCCAACTCGTCTGAAACCGAATGTTATCGCGCTAGCGCAAGGCTCGTTAGCTCGTAGCTTCCTCTGGAAAGAGGTTCTTAACTGATAAGTAGCGCTCTCCCGTATCGTAGCAGAATGTGAGGATCGTCGATCCGGCTTTAAGCTCGGGGAGTTTCTTTGCAACCGCAGCAAGCGATGCTCCAGATGAGACTCCAATAAACAATCCTTCCTCTCGTGCCGCGCGTCGCGCGTAGTCGAACGCTTCGTCGTTCGTGACCTGTATTACTCCATCGAGAAGCGAGGTCTTAAGATTCAGTGGAATAAAGCCAGCGCCTATACCTTGAATTGGGTGAGGAGATGGTTGTCCGCCACTGATAACTGGTGATGCAGCTGGTTCAACAGCAAATACCTGGAGCTTTGGGAACCGTTCTTTGAGGATCTCCGCGCACGCTGAGATATGGCCGCCGGTGCCCACACCGGTGATGAGGTAATCAATCCCCTCAGGAAAATCAGCGAGGATCTCCTGTGCGGTCGAGCTGGCGTGGATAGCTGGGTTGGATGGATTCTCGACTTGCTGCGGGATCCACGAGTTCTCGGTCGTCGCGGTAAGTTCCAGCGCCCGCTCGATAGCACCCCGCATTCCGCGCTCGCGGGGAGTTAGCACAAGCTCTGCGCCGTAAGCCATCATTAATCGTCTGCGCTCAATCGACATCGACTCGGGCATCACGAGTATAAGTCGGTATCCTTTTACGGCAGCTACCATCGCTAATCCCACGCCTGTGTTGCCGGATGTCGGCTCAATAATTGTGGAGCCCGGCTTTAGTACGCCGGCTTTCTCAGCGTCCTCGATCATGGCGAACGCAATTCTATCTTTGATACTTCCACCCGGATTCGCGCGCTCAAGTTTCATCCATACCGAGTGGAATGTGCCGAGTAGCTTCTGTATCTTTACGTGAGGGGTGTTTCCGATCGTTTCGAGGATTGTATCTGCTCTCATTTCGCTGCTCCAAAAACGTAGT
>JBIJBZ010000100.1:0-12226 GCA_044344945.1 Bdellovibrionota bacterium
GCCGAAGGCGTTTTTGATGTGCGTTCCTAAGGGAGGTTCGGCGTGTCGCCGACCCTTCGTTGCGTGAGATGGAGGGGCCTTCGGCCGCAGGCGTTATTAATGTGCGTCCCCAAGGGAGGGCGAGCGTGTCGCTCGCCGGTAGTTGCGGGAACGGATATAGCCTTCGGCCGTAGGCCCTTTCCTTTAACGTCACGAACGGCGGGCAACATGCCCGCCCTCCCTCAGATACAATCCGATCAGGATTCAGAAACAACTAACACCATCATTTTTGTTTTGCGTACGCATCAGTCTGTCTGATACCGTGAAGGGAACTCGCTGAAGAGGAAAGACCCCTCGAAGAGGTCTCTGTGAAAAGAAAGCTTTCCTTGGATAAGCAAGGCAAAGCAGGTCGTAGTAGCAGAGAACGCACTGTGTCGCGATAGTACACCAAGTAAGCGTCGATAGCTTCGAAAGCTGGATGGCACCGCCGAGTTTCCTCGGTTCCAGCGCTACCGTATCAATCAGAACGGAGAGGGTGTATGTCGACCAGAAAATTCATCTCAGATTTAACGCACTACCGTGGCCAGGAGATTCTCCTTCGTGGCTGGGTGTATCGGCTAAGAGTCTTAGCAAAGACCACCTTCATCGTGATGCGTGACTGCACTGGGATTGTGCAGTGTGTCATCGCAACTGAAGCGATGCAGGGGATCGATATCGGCGTTGAGGACGTTGTTGAGGTTGTTGGCACGGTGCATGAAGACGCCCGAGCTGCGGTTGGGTTTGAGGTGCAAGCTTCAAGAGTTGTGGTTCTGAATCAAGCAACGCGCATCCTGCCCTTTCACTCGAATGCGAATCCAACTCAGGTCGGTATCGAGTCGCTACTTGAGTATCGTTCGCTTGCGCTTCGAACTGAGTGGTTCTCAGATATCTTCAAGGTTCAGGGTGCAATCTTACGTGAGTTCCGAAATTTTCTAAGTGCCAACCACTTCACTGAGATAGTTACCTCCAAGATCGTAGCAAGTGGTACGGAAGGGGGAACCAATCTCTTTGAGTTGAAGTACTTTGATCGCGCAGCGTACTTAGCGCAGAGCCCACAGTTCTACAAGGAGCAGTGTGTTGGTGCCTTTGAACGGGTATTTGAGACGGGGCACGTCTACCGAGCTGAACCGCATGCTACTAGTCGGCATCTGACCGAGTACTACTCTCTAGACCTGGAGGTCGGCTTTATCGAGAGCCCCGAAGAGGTGATCGAGCTTGAGCGACAACTCCTCACCGCGATCTTTGAGAGCCTAAACTCAACCTGTGAGCAGGAGCTTGTGCGACACGGGCAGGGAAGGCTTCCATCGATGATGAATGTGTCGGCCTGGGAGTTCAGCGAGTGCCTAGAGCGTCTCAAAGTGGCGTTTAACCGCACTGAACTAGTGGACGATCTCGACTCGGAAGCGGAGCGCCAGTTGTGTCGCCTCGCTGAAGCCGAGACAGGAGTTCCTGCAGTGTTCGTGATCGGTTTTCCCCTGTCAGCGCGTCCATTTTACGTGGCACCGCGGGGAAGTAACGGAGCTGCACAGAGCTTCGATCTCCTCTTTCGAGGGTTAGAGATCACCACTGGTGGTCAGCGAATTCATCGGCGAGCAGAGCTTGAAGCGGTGCTTCGTTCTCGTGGCATCGACCCGACCTCGTTCGAGAGTCACCTTGCGATGTTCGATCTCGGAATGCCGCCGCACGGTGGATTGGGGCTGGGCTTAGAGCGACTCACTGCACAGGTTCTTGGGCTCTCGAATGTGCGTGATGCAACGCTCTATCCGCGCGACCGGTATCGACTTACGCCGTGATGTGTTTGTTGGTTACAGGAACTCTTGCTGCGTCGAGCAGTGAATACTTCCGAGGCCGATCACCCAGTCAACGCAGTTGATGCCGACGACTTTTCGGTCCAGCATCAGCTCGCTCAAGATTCCGAGAGCAACCCGATCCTTCTCGTCGTTAAAAGTGGGTACGAGCACTACAGAGTTTCCGATGTAGAAGTTCAGGTAGCTTGCGGGGAGGCGGTTCCCATCGCAGTGGATCGGAGATGGATATGGAAGCTCAACGATCTCAAACGATCGTCCCTGTGAATCCTTTGCGGTTCGCAGACGGGCTATGTTCTCCTGTGAGCTCTCATACTGCTCGCGGTCGGCTTCAGTGGCTGAAGCTACTACAATCGTCGTCGGGTTGACGAAGCGGGCGATGTCATCGATGTGTCCGTGCGTGTCGTCACCTTCGCACCCTCCGCTGAGCCAGATCGTATTGGTAGCTCCGAGGTAGCGGGCAAATGCCTCTTCGTATCCAGCCCGCGTGAGGCCAGGGTTGCGGACCTGCGTATCAGAGAGGAGGCACTGCTCTGTCACGAGGATGCTTCCCTCGCCATTGACGTCAAAGGCGCCACCTTCAAGAATCAGGGGCTGACCGTTGTCAGGTCTAAGAGCAGGCGTACTAGGAGTTTCCGATATCTCTGCAATAAAGTCAGGAACGCCCTGATCGGGGCCGAAGTCATCGTAGAGGGCCCACGCGTTAAAGCGCCATTTGGTCCACTGTTTCGCAGTGCCAACTCTGGTGAGGGTTGGCGCAGAGTCTCGCAGCCAGGTGCGTTGATAGGTGCAGAGGTGACTGCGAACGTTAGACCGGATACCGGTTCGTTCGAGTTTCTTGTGAAGATCGGCGCGGATCCCCTCAGTGCTGCAGAGAACTTCAACTACCTCATCTTTGTGCAGGTGGCGTATCGCCTCACAGAAAGCCCACCGCACAGCGTCGATTTTTCCCGGAAAGTCGTCTTCAAGGTGTGGCCACGCCATCCAGGTTGCTCGGTGCTGAGCCCACTCGGCTGGCATCAGTGGAGAGGAATTGTTTGTCGTATTCATGATAGGCGACCTTTGCACGTATACTTTACACCGTCGCGTACTTGCGAGAGAGAGCCACAATATTATACTGGGCCCATGAATACCAATACCCTCTGGAAACCCGATCTCGTAACTTTAGCGCTCGCGCAGTTTGGCATGTCTGCAGAGCCCTCAGAGAATCTACAGAAAGCGCTCTCCTACATCGCTAAGGCAGGCCAGCAGGGGGCAGATATCGTATGTTTGCCTGAACTTTTTCGCTCTCCGTATTTCTGTCTGAGTGAGCGCTCCGAGCGCGACTACACTGAAGCCACCCTTGATGAGGTAACCGCAGCCCTTACGGAAGCTGCGCGGGCTCACCATGTGGCGATTATCGGTGGTTCGGTCTACGAGCAGACGCCAGAGGGGCAACGCTTTAATACTGCGCTGGTGGTGAACAAGCAGGGAGAGCTGCTCGGAAGCTATCGGAAGACTCACATTCCGCACGATCCCGGTTTTTACGAGTGTAACTACTTTGAGCCTGGCGATACCGGTTTTAAGGTCTTCGACCTCGGGTTTGCCAAGGCTTCAGTTCTGATCTGTTACGACCAGTGGTTCCCGGAAGCCGCTCGTGCATGCGCACTACAGGGAGCCGAGATCCTCTTTTATCCAACAGCGATCGGCACCACGACTGTTTCTCCGGAGGCTGAAGGAAGCTGGCAAGATGCCTGGGAGACGGTTCAGCGCGGCCACGCTATCGCCAACAGTGTCGTTGTAGCCACGGTTAACCGTGTTGGGCATGAGAGCCTCGGTGCGCAGGGAAGCAGCGATTTTTGGGGTGGATCGTTTGTTTCAGACGCGTTTGGCACGCTGCTGGTCAAAGGAGACGACCAGGAGCGGCTCCTGCTTGCAACGGTGGATCTTGAACACTCCAGATTCACGCGGGAGAGTTGGCGGTTTATGCACAGCCGACGACCGGAGGCGTACGGTCGGGTGATTCAGAAATAAAATACAGAGGGTATGGCTTTATTACCCCGGATGCTTCATATAGCAGGGGAAGTCTCTTTTTATTTGGCGTTGAGGCCGCGTGCCTCGCTAGTGGAAGATAGATGGAACCGTGGAACATTCAAAAGAGCTCTGAGCTGTACCGGATCGATGGTTGGGGCGCCGGGTACTTTAAAATTAACGAGCAGGGCCATGTAGCGGTTTCTCCGCATGGCAACGGTCAATCTATCGATCTCTACGGTATCGTTGAGAATCTTGTTCGACGCGGGGTCAAAGCTCCGCTTCTCATCCGATTTGATGGAATTATTCGCGACAGGGCTCGGCAGATCCAGGGAGCGTTCAAGAAAGCCATCGCCGAGTGCGAATATAATGGATCATACACCCTCACATACCCCGTAAAGGTCAATCAGCAGCGCCAGGTGGTGGAGTCGGTTAAGCTCTGTGCAAATGGCAGTGGTATCGGTCTTGAGGTCGGCAGCAAACCGGAGCTCTTGGCTGTGCTCGCTATGCACGACAACTCGGCAAAAGAGGCGCTCTTGCTCTGTAATGGGTACAAGGATGCGCAGTTTATCGAGCTTGCGCTCTTGTCGAAGAAGTTAGGGCTCCGTCCTATTATCATCGTTGAGCAGTTCTACGAGCTCGATACGATCCTTAAGGCAGCGGCAGAAGTTGGAGTTGACCCAGAGATCGGTCTGCGTATGAATCCGGCCTATCGCGGTGCAGGGCGTTGGGCCGGCTCAGCCGGCGAGAACGCAAAGTTTGGCCTGACCCCATACGAGATCGTCGAAGCGATAAAGCTGCTTGAGCAACACGGAAAGCTGGATTGTGTAAAGCTTCTGCACTTCCACATGGGAAGCCAGATCACGGCGATCTCGGCCATTAAGAGGGTGCTGAAAGAGGCAACCCGCATGTATGCAGAGATTGCGCGTATGTGTCCGAGCCTCTCGTACCTCGATGTGGGCGGTGGATTGGGCGTTGATTACGACGGCTCTTCAACGAACTTCGAGTCCTCAATGAACTACACCCTAGAGCAGTACGCTGCGGATGTGGTGTGGGAATTGAGGCAGATGTGTGATGAGTGCAATCTCCCGCATCCAAATATCATCTCTGAGTCTGGTCGCGCCCTGGTAGCGCACCATGCTGTCCTTGTCACCGAGGTACTCGATGTTGCTCACTTTGAGGCTCCGCCGGCACAGATTCCACCGCCGCCAACAGATGATGAGAAGTTGCGTGAGTTGTATGTTCTCTACAAAGATCTGAACCTCAAAAACCTGCACGAGACCTTTAACGATGCTCAGGGATTACGGGAGCAGTTTTTGACAAACTTTGTCGCGGGAACGATAAACTTAGAGGAGCGCGCCTATGCAGAGCGAGTCCTGCGGTTCCTGTTTACACGGATCAACGATCTTAAAGATGGATTGAAGGTTGTTCCCGAGGATATTGAGGGGCTTGAGAATGTCTTGCGAGACATGTACTTCTGCAACTTCTCGGTCTTTCAAAGCCTTTTGGATTCCTGGGCAATCGATCAGCTGTTCCCGATCATTCCGATTCACCGCTTGAACCAGGAGCCGACCCGCAAAGCAGTTATCGCTGACCTCACCTGTGATTCGGACGGAAAGATCGATCGCTTTATCGACCTGCGAGAGGTAAAGCGCTACCTGACGTTGCATCCGTTCCATCCCGATAACCCATATTTTCTGGGTGTGTTTCTGGTAGGAGCGTACCAGGAGTGTTTGGGTAACCTCCACAATCTCTTCGGAGATACCAATGCTATTCACGTCGAGATCGATGAAGAAGGACAACCGCGCATTAGCAGTATCGTTGAAGGCGACACTATTCGCGAAGTTCTGCAGCACGTGCAGTATTCGCCCGATGATCTCTTGAGCCGGATCAATAATTCAATCGAGTTTGCACGTCGACAGAATGGGTTGAGTGCAGAGGATGCCGCAGGGATCGTTCGACGGTATAAAGAGAACCTTAACGGGTATACCTACCTGCAGTGGAACTCGCAGGGATAACGTCTAATTCCTAACTTAAGCGCCCCTTGTAGTCCTCGTAGCTGAATGTTCGTACGATCGTAACCTTTCCAGTTGAAGGGTCGGCAATCCCGATGCTTGGGAGCTGTACGCCGTTAAAATTGGTGTTCTTGACCATCGAATACTGGGCCATATCAGTGAAGACCAGTTTGTCTCCGCGAGAGAGCTTGTGATCAAAGCTGTAATCTCCAATGACGTCTCCGGCAAGACACGTGTTCCCAGCGAGCCGGTAGGTGTGAGGCTTAACACGTGGCTTCTCTGCCCCGATCACATCTGGCCGGTAGGGCATCTCAAGAACGTCCGGCATGTGCGCGCTAGCCGAGACATCAAGCACGGCGATATCAACCTGGTTGTGTACTATCTCAAGGACAGAAGCCACCAAGACGCCGGCATTAAGCGCCACTGCACCACCGGGCTCAAGATATACCTCAACGCCGTAGCGAGTCTTAAAGTCACGGATGAGCGACACGAGGAGGTCGAGGTTGTAATCGGGGTGAGTGATGTAGTGCCCACCACCCATATTGATCCACTTGAGCCCTGGAATGAGGTCCCCAAACTGCTTCTCGACGGCTACCAGGGTTCTCTGAAGCGCATCAGCGCCGTGCTGACAGAGGCTGTGAAAGTGAAGTCCTGAGATCCCCTCTAAATCTTCCTTTGAGAGATCACTTCGGAGAACTCCGAAGCGAGAGCAGGGGGAGCTTGGATCGTAGATGTCGACTTCAACCTCGCGGTGCTGATGATTCAGGCGCAGTCCGAACTCTACTGTGCGACCCGTTCGGCGGTGAAACTCCTCGTAACGCGGTAGGAGCCTCTTCTTCTGAGCAACTGAATTGAGTACGAAGTGATCGGTGATCTGCAGAAGCTGCTCGAACTCTTGGTCGGAGACGGCCGGAGAGTAGAAGTGAACCTCTTTGCCAAACTCCTCGCGCCCTAAGCGCGCTTCATTAAGTGAGCTGGCAGTGGTTCCTGCAAGTACTGCAGCGATATGTTTGTATACCGACCACTGCGAGAAGCCCTTTTGTGCGAGGATGATCTTGCATCCCGCTTGATCCTGCACCTCTTTGAGGATCGCCAAATTTCGGTTAAGCGCACCGAGGTCAAGGATGTGGCTCGGGGTCTCGATCTTCGAGAGGTCAAAGTCAAAGTGTTGAGCAAATGGCTTCATAGGGAATGCAGCGATAAGGCGCGGTGCGAAGGGCCCCTAACGCAGAAAGGTGAGGGGCCCTCACATGCACACTCGGTTACTCGATCTCCTTCACCTGCCACGGCAGACCAGCAGGGCCGAGACGCTCAAGGAACGGCTCGGAGTCGAACTGCTCCATATTCCATACCCCTGGTTTGTTCCAAGCGCCGGTGAGCATCATCTCAGCTCCTACCGCCGCTGGCACACCGGTGGTGTAGGAGATCGCTTGAGCCCGAACCTCCTTGTAGCACGCAGCGTGGTCACAGATGTTGTAGATGAAGATCTTCTTGGTCTTCCCATCCTTCTTACCTTCGACCAGGCAGCCGATTGAGGTCTTTCCGGTATAGTTCTTCGCCAAGCTCGCTGGATCCGGCAAGAGCGCCTTGAGGAACTGAATCGGTACGATCTGTTGTCCCTGGAACTCCACAGGCTCAATCGAAGTCATGCCCACGTTCTGTAAGACCCGTAGGTGTGTGATGTACTCCTCTCCAAAGGTCATCCAGAACCGGATTCGCTTCAGTCCTGGGATGTTTTGAACGAGGGACTCCAGTTCCTCGTGGTAGAGCACGAACGCTTTGCGGTCACCCACCCCTGGGAAGTCGAACATCATGCTCTGCGATAGGGGATCGATCTCGATCCACTTACCACCCTCCCAGTACTTACCCTTTTGGGTGATCTCTCGAATGTTGATCTCTGGATTAAAATTAGTAGCAAAAGCATGCCCGTGGCTACCACCGTTACAGTCGAGGATGTCGATGTAATCGATCGAGTCGAAGAGTCGATCCCGTGCATAGGCACAGAACACGTTCGTTACACCCGGATCAAAGCCTGAACCGAGCAGCGCCATCAGACCTGCTTCTTTAAAGCGATCCTGGTATGCCCACTGCCACTTGTACTCAAACTTAGCCTCATCAAGCGGTTCGTAGTTTGCCGTGTCGAGGTAGTGCACACCACTTTCGAGGCACGCATCCATTAGGGTGAGATCCTGGTAGGGGAGAGCGACGTTGATAATCATCTTCGGCTTTACCGCGCGAAGCAGCGCAACGGTTTCGCGTACATTGTCGGCGTCGACTGCTGCGGTTTGAATATCCCGTCCGACCAGCTCCTTTACCGATTGAGCGATTGCGTCGCACTTCGATTTTGTGCGGCTGGCAAGAACTATCTCGCCGAAAACTTCCGGGTTTTGAGCGCACTTATGCGCGACAACATTACCAACTCCACCGGCACCAACAATAAGCACTTTGTTCATAGATATCCCCCCACCACGTCAAAATCCGCACACAACCAGGCCTGAGTCATAACGACTCGACGTAGAAATATGCGACTTGTAAAGGATGATTATACAATAGGAAAGACGGATTCCATCCACCGGCAATTCTCCCGAACCAATCTAAACAATAGCCCTTGTTTAAACCAAACCAGAAAATACAGAGGACGTCACCGTCTTGCAGAGCCCCGAAGGTAGCATGGGGGGGGAGGTATGACAATACTTCGTCAGTGCGCTGTCACCGCTTCCGCGAAGACGACGGGACCATTCTCGACGATCGGAGTAAGGAGAGCTTTCAGTGAAGCGCGCTCTGCAGAATCGCGGGCGAACACTACGATGCGTTTCCGTTTGTTGTGGTGAGTTTTGACCAGCAGCTCTGACGCGTGATGTGCTTCATCAAAGTGTATCAATGCGTGAGGAGCGAGGGCCCAGAAGCAGCCGTAGCTCACGAGCCGATCCTCGGGGTTGCTTCCTCGAACGACGACAATTTCGGTACTGTCGGAGAGCGATTGCCGCCCGTGGGTATTCAGCAACTCTCGAAACTCAGCCGGTCGAGCAACGTTTCGACACGAGGCTGCTAAGGTTTCTCCCCGCCGTCCTCGGAGTTCGTGCGAGAGTAGGGAGATGTTTTGTCGGGCACAGTGAAGGCTTGCGAGAGCAAGGAGGCTTACAAGGCTTATGCGAGCGACCTCGAGTTTGCGCGTATCAAGTAATGTCAGAACGGTGCCGCAGGCAATCGCTCCGATGGCGGGAAGGAATAGAACGAAGCGGGTGGTGTAGAGAGCAGGTGTTACGAGAAAGAGAGCGATGGTAACTGAAACCAATCCTACGAATCGGTACTCGCGATTGCGAAGTGCGGATACCGTTACACCGAGCACACAGGCAAAAAGAAGGGGCCACACCAACCCGAAACCTCCGAACCAATGCTCGTGATTACTCTGAGCGATAGCGTCTGGGGAGAACCAACTCATCACAATTCGGCCCAATACTGACGATCCTTTGGACATCTCCTCTTCCCAGAGCGCTCCAAGAGTTCGCGGATGCGCCGGTGTAATCCATCCAAGCACTGGTAGCGAGTAAGGATAGAGTGGATTCCCAGTTCGGATGGCGTTAGCTACATACGGCTCGAACCCCAGAATACTCAGCGGAACGACCAGAGCAAGAAACTGACGCACGCTGTGTGGCCGCTGTGAGCTAAGTAGGGTTGCGACCAACACCACACCGACCCATGGAAGAGCGACATATTTGGTTCCGAGTAAGAGGCCCAGTGAGGCTCCCAGGAGCGCAAGCTGGGTGTGTCGTGCAAAGAGATCTCGCGCATAGAGGAGCGCTAAAGAAGACAGTAGGAGTGCAACGGCTACAAGATCGACGTGAAATGTTATCAGCAGCGACCAGAAGGAGGGAATGCACACGCTCACCAACGTGACGGCAGCGTTGGTGCGATACGGAATTTTAAAGGCAGCTCCCAAAGACCACACCGAGGCAAGCCAAAGAGGGAGTATTAGGAGCTGAAATCCATCAACGAGTTGAACTGAGTTGGTAGCGAGTGCAATGAAGGTGCCGAGGATCTCTCCGTTCTGAGGATAGCCATCGACCAGTTCGAGCCCTGAAGTTGCAAAGGAGCCGGTTTGCAACATCCAGAAGAGTTTTGGGTAGTGATAATCGAGGTCATCAACATTTGCTGGCTCCGTTACGGCTGTTGTTACTATCGCCAGAACAGAGAGAGAGAGGACTAGGGCCATCAGCAGAGTAGCAAAGTGCCCGGGGTAGCTAGGTCGCCGCGAGATCCGAGCTGTAGCTGAGCCCTGAGTGAGGATCCAGAAAATAGCGCTACACGCACACACTCCGATCAGCCACGGAATTGTGGTGAGTAAGCCGGTTACTCCCAGGAGCAGTCCCGGAGCAAGAATGCTCGAAATAATAAGCAGGGAGCTTGCCAGTATGAACCCAGCACACGAACGGGCGATCCGTCGTGCCGAGAGGAGATTCAACGCCGTAGCTACCGTGCATGCAAAGAGACTGACCATACCCGCCGGTATAATAGGTCAAGGCTTACCGCTGGATCTAGTGGGTCATTCTTACACCGTAATGTGCGACTACCTACACGTGCTCGTAAATGTGAGCGTAAACGTGCCCGAAAAGCAGCTGCGTTACCCTTGATCGAGTTGAGGATACACCCCTGCGCGTTATCTTCCTGACTCCCAGCCTCATTGATTTCCCTAAACCTCTATATTCCGGGTAGGTTCATGTTTACGTGCACGAGCCACGTTCACGTAGAAACCGACGGTTCATACAGCCGCAGAGGATAGAGCTTTTTATGCAGCAGTTTGAAGCGCAGCAGGGGAGTCGACGTTGACTCGGGTGATGGCAGAGTTTATCCGCTTTAGGAGCCCCGTAAGGACGTTTCCAGCCCCGTACTCCCAGACAGCAGCAGGATTACTGTCCATGACCGCATTCTCAACGCACTCAACCCAGCGTACTCGACCGCACACCTGAAGGGCGAGGTTCTCCCGAATCGTCTCGGGGTTGTCTGAGGCTTGTGCGGTAAAGTTTTGGTAGACTTTAAATTTTGGCTTTCGGATCTCGATAGCTGCAAGATCAACACGCAGCTTCTCCTCTGCCGGTTTCATGAGATCGCAATGGAACGGTGCGCTCACCGTAAGCTCAATCACCTTAGCTGTGCCGAGAGCCTCTACAAACTTTTGAACGCCCGCTACGGAACCGGCGACCACGATCTGGCCCGGAGCGTTGATGTTAGCGATCTGCGCTATCTCTCCGTGCACCTGCGCGAGGGCAGCCTCGATCTCAGCGACCTCTTTTCCGAGGACAGCTACCATCTTTCCACTACCCACAGGAACGGCTTCCTGCATGTACTTTCCGCGCTTGTTGACGAGACGTACGGCGTCTTCAAACGAGAGTGATTCAGCTGCAACGAGGGCCGAGTACTCACCGAGTGAGTGACCAGCAGCAGCGACGATTGAATTCGCAGCGCCTTGAGCCGAGGCCTGGGATAATTGAAAACAGATCGTGCTGACGGTCAGGATTGCGGGTTGTGCAATCTCTGTGAGCGTTAGCTTCTCAGTTGGGCCTTCAAAGCAAACCTTCGAGAGTTCGAATCCAAGCGCCTCATCAGCCTTCCTAAAGATGTCCTTCGCCAAGGGATAGGCCTCGAAAAGCTCCTTGCCCATACCTACTTTCTGGGAGCCTTGACCGGGAAAAAGTGCAAATATATTAGACATATAGCATCCTCTAAATAAGCTGCCGTGGCGGCAGCGTAGCTCAGCGCGAGGAGGATAATTGTAGGGCTCCCTTGGGAAGTCAAGAGAGAGTGCCGCGGGCGGTTAGTATGAGCTTGTCTCTTGAGTGAGGCACCAGTAACCTCTCAAAATCAAAAGCGCATCGCCAAGCCACGTTAGTGTCCCTTAAAGGATTTACGGTCGTACGTAGACACGGATATTGAGAAGTATGATGGGAGAGAATCAAGAAGCAATTTCACACGCACGTCCTCAGGGGCAGAGATGCAAACGAGGAAGCGTGGACGTACATACAGGTAGTCGGCAGCTTGCCATCGGGCTCATACAGCTTGCAGCGCTCCTGGTTGTTCTTCTCACTGTGTCAGTAATTCCATATGCACGGGCAGAGGATTCAGCGAGTGCCTTGAGTGAGATGGTGAGTAAGGTACGCACGTATACCTTGTCTAACGGCATTAAAGTGATCTTCTACCAGCGTGGCGAGGCTCCAATCTTCGCCGGTGCTGTAGTGGTCCGAGTTGGAGGAAGCGATGAGGTGATGGGTCAAACCGGGATATCGCACCTCTTTGAGCACATGGCGTTCAAGGGGACTCGCACGGTAGGAACCAAGGATTACGGTGCAGAGCGGCGTCTGTTAGAGAGGCTTGAGAAGCTTG
>JBIJBZ010000259.1:0-3443 GCA_044344945.1 Bdellovibrionota bacterium
ATCCGCCCTGCAGATACTTTGTTGAATTCGCCCTTCGGGCCCGAACAATCACCACTCTCGGCGCTCTCGCGACGCAGTTTCATGAAAAATGCGGGCTAAACTTGAGCGTGCTCCCCGTAGGGTGATTAAAAATACAAGCAGAATAGGTACTTAGGGCTTATTGCCCGAACCCCAGGGCATCGCCAGAACCGGCGTAATTCGCTTGGGAGCGAACCCCCTCTCGCGTTTTTTTGAGCCAGAAGCTCTAGGATCTACTATTCCCGCCCACGGGGCTTTAGCAGCTCCGCAAATCCTCCGATCGTACGGTTGAGAGGAGAGAGCCTTTAGGCTCTTCGGTAGATCTGCTAAGATCTCAGCTCTAAAAGTTTTTTCGCCTTTTTGGTGTTCACCGTTATGTCTACCGATGCAAGTGCAGTTTTAGCCTCAAATGCCGCCTACCTCGCCGAGCTGTTTCAGCTTTATCAAACTGATCCGGCGCTCGTTGATTCAGCGTGGGCTGAGTTCTTTGAAGAGTCTGGCTACGGTCAGACGCATGGCCACACTGTTCGAAGTGAGGCAGCTGCGACCGCGCATGTTGGAGAAGCTCTCGCGGAGCGTTTGGTAGAGGCGTATCGGAGATGGGGTCACCTGCAGGCAACCTTAAGCCCGCTGGTTGCGGGAGGTATTCAGGCGGTATTGAACAAGGAGATTGACCCGAGCACCTACCTCTCAGGAAAATCAGAGGAGGAGTTGCTGCTCAGTGGTTTTTCGTTCGCCGGAGCTCAGCCAACAACGGTACGAGAGTTGCTGGAGCTTGTGCGCGCAGTGTACTGCGGAACGATCGCTTTTGAGTTCTCGCACATCAACTCATCCGAGGAGCGCGAATGGTTGGAGGCGCGAATCGAAGGCCGGGGGGCAGTGCAGCGTGCCTTCTCAGCGGAGAAGCAGAGAGAGTTCCTCCAAGAGTTGTTACAGGCGGACCTCCTTGAGGCTGAGTTACATAAAAAGTACGTCGGTGCGAAGCGTTTCTCGCTTGAGGGAAATGATACCCTTATGCCGCTTCTGGCTGAGGTACTTGATCGAGCTGGTCAGTCCGGCATTCGAGAGGCGGTATTCGGTATGGCGCATCGTGGTCGCCTCAATGTGCTGATAAACACCCTCAAGAAGCCGCTAGAGCTGCTTTTTTCAGAGTTTGAGGACAAGACCCTCGCCACCGTAGTTGGCGCCGGAGACGTGAAGTATCACCTCGGTTTCGAGAGTGATTTCGTTCGTGACGGTGCGACTGTAAGGATGTCGTTGGTGCCGAACCCATCGCATCTCGAATTTGTAAATCCCGTAGTTGCAGGAGTTGCGCGCGCTAAGCAGGATGTTGCGTACGGGCGCAACCGCACCTCGGTTCTTCCGATTGCGATGCATGGTGATGCGGCAGTCGCAGGACAGGGAATAGTGTTCGAGACGCTGAACTATGCCGGCACTGAGGGATACACCACTGGTGGAACCCTGCACATCGTCATCAACAACCAGATCGGGTTTACTACGACTCCAGACGAGTCTCGATCGACTCGGTACTGCACCGATCTCGCTAAAGGGCTCGATGTTCCGGTGTTCCATGTGAACGCCGAGGATCCAGAGGCCGCGTGTTGGGCGGCTCGGCTTGCGGTTGATTATCGCAATACCTTTGGGAAAGACGTATTCATCGATCTAATCGGCCATCGCAAACACGGACATAACGAGGGTGATGATCCAACGTTTACGCAGCCGCTAACCTACGGCGAAGTCAAGAAGAAGCTTCCGATCTGGCAGCAATACGGAAGTGTATTAAAAAATCGGGGTGTTATCGATGATGCTTACCTTGCAGAAGCAGAGCGCTCCTACAAGGAGCTTTTCGCGCAGGCGCAGGAGCGAGTGCGTCCTGGCGCAGAGGGAGATGCGTGCCCAACTCACGGCAAGATCGTCTCGCCCGTGGTATCGACCAAAGTAGACGCCGAATCCTTGCGATCTATCGCTGATCAACTGGTCGCCTATCCTGATGGTTTCGTTCCTCATCCTAAGCTCGCCAAGATCCTTGAGAAGCGCGTTGAGACGGTGCATCAGGGAGAGGGCATTGAGTGGGGCGTCGCCGAGGCGCTTGCGTTTGGTTCGCTTGTGAAAGATGGAGTGCCGGTTCGCTTGAGCGGGCAGGATTGCCGTCGCGGAACCTTCAGTCACCGCCATCTGGTACTTGATCACTATGAGCAGAATGCCATCTGGAGTCCGCTGGCCGCGTTGGCGGAGCGTGTTGGATCTGGTGGCCGGTTCGAGGTCTATAACAGCACCCTCTCGGAGGGCTCTGTGTTGGGATTCGAGTTTGGATACTCAGCCACCGATCGAAGTGGGCTTGTCATGTGGGAGGCTCAGTTCGGTGACTTTGCAAACGGCGCTCAGGTGATGATCGATCAATTTGTGTGCAGCAGTGAATCGAAGTGGGGGCAGATCTCCGGAGTGACGCTCCTCCTGCCACACGGATTTGAGGGGCAGGGGCCGGAGCACTCAAGCGCGCGGCTCGAACGGTACCTCCAGCTCTGTGCCGAGGGGAACATGAGTGTGTGTTACCCAACCAATGCAGCACAGCAGTTTCATCTTCTTCGTCGGCAGGGATTGTCTGAGATTAAGCGGCCGCTTGTGGTGATGACACCGAAGAGTCTTCTGCGCTTGCCGGCAGCGATGAGCAGTTTGCGCGACTTCACTGACGTAGAATTTGCTCCGCTGCTCGTTGACATGGCGACGGGTAAAGGCAAGGGGGCGTGCGAGACGATCGTGCTGCTAACAGGTAAGGTGTACTACGACGTTAAGAACGCGCTTCAAGATCAGAAAGGCTCTTCCGTGCGAGTCGCCCGAGTCGAGGAGTTGTATCCATTCCCGGCGGCTGAGGTGGCGCATCTGTTGCGTGATACAAAAGCGAGTCGAATTGTGTGGGTTCAAGAAGAGCCGCAGAATCAGGGCGCTTGGAGCTATATCGCCCCGCTGATTCGTGAAGCTACCGGCAAAGAAGCATCCTATATTGGGCGTCCTGCGGCATCTGCAACCGCCACAGGCTCCGGAAAACACCATGCGATTGAGCAGCGAGCAATTATGGAGGAGTTGGTAGCAGCAGTGTCCTCCCGAAAAGCCGCGTAAGTTCTTGTCCTAATAGTTTGAGGCTGCTCTTTACACTCGCTCTGTGTCCGAATCGGGTGTAGACTTGAGCGCATGCACGCAGTGTTCTATGATCTTGAGACCTCGGACCGGAATTCAATCGGGCAGATCATCAATTACTCGTTTATTTTTTTTGACTCAGCGTGGAACCTGATCGATGAGTGTTCGGGGCTCGTAAAGCTTTCCCGGCTACAGATCCCGGACGCGGGAGCAATCTTGGCGAACCGTACCAACGTCCTGGACCATCAAGGGATTGCGCAGGAATACGAACCTGCGGCGATGGACCGGAT
>JBIJBZ010000127.1:0-9891 GCA_044344945.1 Bdellovibrionota bacterium
GTAGCGCTGATTGAAGAGATTCCGACTCCACACCAACACCTGCCACCGACTGTCTCGCCATCCGAGCGTAGCATTAAAGAGGCTGTAGGGGTTACTCTTCTGGTCGTTACTGTCATCAAAATAAAACGAATCCTTGCCGGTCACTTCAATGCGCGTAAAAGCCCCTCGACCAAGCTCCGCTCGTATACCCGTTGAATACTGCCATGCAGGTGCAACAGAGAAGGCACGACCATCAAGGGACGCCACCTCCGGCGGCACAGAGGTGAATTCCGAATGGAGCAGAGACCCAGATGCGAATATGTTGAGCCAGGAAAACGCCTGATAGTTGTTCTCAAGTTCGAGGCCGAAGCTCTCGCCCTCGGCAACACTCTCGGTGATGTAGGTAAAGGAGAGTGGATCTGATGGATCATCTTGGAAGGCGAACTTAAGCTGCTGATTTCGGCGTAGGTCACAAAAGAGCGCCACATTCGACTGCAAGCGACGATCAAAAAACTGCCCCTTGCTGCCTACTTCAAAGTTCCACAGGTATTCAGGGTTGTACTGACGCAGGTCCGAGGGAACATTCGGCCCCACATTGAATCCACCACCCTTATATCCCCGTGATACCGAGAGATACCCCTGCGAATGATCGGTTAGGTCGTGCTGCAATGTAACGGCACCGCCAAGCATCGAGTATGTCGGAGCGAAGTCAGCATCGTTAGTATCATCGTAGTGGGCGCTGCGTTGCTCAAACCGCAGCCCTTGTGAGAGCGACGTGTGCGCTCCAAGAGGCATCTCTACCTGCCCAAAGACCGCGCCGGTCTTGGCGGTATAATCACTCGACACGAAATCATACGGCTCGTCGTTGGAATACTGTGTCGTACTTGTCCCCTCGCTAAGCCGTTGCGCATACAACCCACTCAGCCACCGCCACGATTCACCGTGCACATAGAGCGCATCATCGGAGCGAAGCCGCAGCTCCTCTGCCAAGACCCGACGAGTTCGCCCCTGATCTGAAAAATAGTCGTACGGCGCATAAGGTTCCCAAAAGGGATTGTTACCCCAATCGCCGTCATAGCTGTAGTCGATCGAGGTTCGAGCGAGCGTTGAGATCGACTCGAATACCAGCGCCTCTGCTGGACGAGAGGTGATTTTAAAGGAAGATGCGCGTACGTTGGTAGCATCTTTTCCCGGTCGATCGGACTGCGTTGTAAACGAATTGTCGATCGCAAACGCATCGAAGCCGTTGTTGGCATCCACGCCCCACACCGCAAGGTCAAACGAGAGATCCCCCGATGCTTCATAGCGAAGCTTTAGCCGAGCCACCGACTCGTCCCGTTTGTTCGTATCATCTCGACTGAAGTACACATTGTTTCGAAAACCATCACTCTGAGTCGAAAAGGCCGAGAACCGGAGCTGCAGCTTGTTATCGGTCCCGGGAACGACACCTCCAACGGCCATACCCCCAGCCCCAAGCTCGTCGTTTCCGCCCATGAGTTGCAGCTGGCCCGTTGTATACTGCGTTGGATCCTTTGAACGCACATTGAGCGCGCCAGCCAGCGCACTTGAACCGAACCGGATCCCTTGTGGGCCACGCAACACTTCTACCTGCTCGATATCAAACATCGGGGTGACGATCCCCAAACCGCTAAAATCGATGTCGTCGATTATCGTTGCCACTGAGGGATTAGGCGCACCGGTATACTGTTCCAGCTCGCCTACTCCGCGGATGATGAAAAACCTGGGCTCTGATGTTCCACCCGACCAGGTCAGATTCGGGATCGATTCGATCTCATATTGGAACGAGTTCTCGCCCTTCTCTTGAAGCCGCTCCTGCTGCACCACTACGGCGCTCTGTGGAAGCTCGGTCAGCCCCTCAGCAAATGGAACACCGTGTATCACCAGCTCCGTGGTAGAGGAGTTCTGCTCAGGAGAATTCTTTTGCGTCGCGCTTTGCCCATACGCAGGAGCTACCCGCACATACAGTGCAGTTACAATCAGTGGTACTCCTGTGGTGACTAGCCCGAATATTACACGAATGTGCGATGTTCGGGCTAGCAAGTGCATGGATGCACTTGCAAATTCCGATGCGTAGCGTCGGAATTTGGAGCCTACAGTTTGTGTGGGCACTTTGGGTCCCACACAAATAGTAGGCGATAAGAAAACAGGCCAAGGATGGCCTGTTTTCGACCATTTTTCTCGGCGAGCGTAGCGAGCTTCGTGAAAAATACGGGTTAGCGTGGACCACCACGGACGTAGCGGTGCCGAATATAGGTGCTTCATATGCCTCTCCCTCCGCCGGTACTATCCGTCTCAGGTTCTAAGGGTTTTGCTCCTTATGAGCATCTCAGGTCTATACGACCTCCCCTGGGTTACGAGCACCTTATTAAACCAAAACGGGGTGCGTTGCAAACTAAAGTAATGGATGTCGCATGTAGCACACGACTATCGGTGGGGGCACAGCCGTGAAAACGTAGCGTCTATTCAGCCAACACAAACTTCTCAAGAGCAGAGATATCGTGCTTCCAGCCGATCACAATTAACGTCGACCCGGATTGAAGAGTTGTGTCACCGGACGGGTTAACCTCAAGCGATCCTTGGGGCGATACCACACCAGCGATGCCTACCTTGGTTGTTTGCCGCAGCGATAGATCACGAAGAGTCTGGCCACACACGGGAGATCCCGTGGGAACTCGAATCTCCTCTATCTTCCACCCACTCTCACCGGTACCCGCCACCTCGAAGAAATCGGTAACGTTGGGACGAAGGAGCCCATCGGCTAATTTGCGGGCAGCAAGGCGGTGTGTTGAGATAATGCGATCAACTCCCGCTCGCTTTAGTCGCTTCTCTCCTACCTCATCCTCTGCGCGGCTCACGATGTAGAGACCAGAATTCATCTCTCGAGCCGTCAAAATCACATATAGATTGTCCGAATCACGGGGCAAGAGTGAGATCAGACGCGCTGCTCGTGCGAGCCCTGCCGATGCGAGTGAATCGTCGAGCGTGGCATCGCCGCGCACAACCAGGAATCCGGCCTCCTCTGCATCGTTGGCCCGTTGCTCATTTGACTCAATCACAACTATCTCGCCGCCACTACGCCGGAGCTCCGAAGCGGCCATCCGACCGAGGCGGCTAAATCCACAAAAAATCGTATGCCCCGTGAGCTTCCCAACTATCTCAGCCATCTTGCGCCTCCGATCAAAAAGTCTAACAAATTGCCCTTCGAGTATGGCCTGCCACGCAGTTCCAATCAGTACAGTTCCTAAACCAACACCGATGAATATTAGGGCGATCGTAAACGCCCTTCCCATCTGTGAGAGAGGATGCGTCTCCCCGTACCCGATCGTCGCCAGGGTAATCACAGTCATGTAGAGAGAATCAAAGAGCGGCCACCCCTCTATCAAGGTGTATCCAAGTGTGCCGAACGCAATCACCGTGAGCGAAAGCACAACACAGAGCACGATCTTTAGCGCCTTCTGTCGCCCCTTGTGGGAGAGCGGTAGTGGCAAAACCTCGGATTTCGATCGTGTCATTGGGCTCCCTGCTCTCGATCCTCACCCTGCTGCGCGGTGTTCGCCAGAAGATCTCCGACCACCCGATCAAAGCGTTCCAATACCGATGCCCACGAATAGCGCTCGGCAACGTATCGATTACCCCGCGCTGCAAAGCCACCACGAGTCTCTGCCCCTTCGAGCATATAGCGGACCACGCCAGCGAGATCGTTCGGCGAAGAAAAATAAAGACCTCCACCAGATTCAATTACGTGGTGCCGAGTAACAGCACACGCTGCGTGAACTACCACCGGGGCTCCCACCATCCACGCCTCCATCAACACGATCGAAAACGATTCGTTGGTCGAGGGCTGGCACAAAAACAAACTGTGACGCAGCAGACGCTGCTTATCAAGTTCAGAGAGGTGCGGTAAGTCGAAAATATCGTCGCGTCCGAGTAGATCGTTACGGTGTAGATCTGCAAAGCTTCCACCCCCTAATATTGCGAGCTTTAACTCTTTCGGTACGAGATCCTTGTCCTTCGCTTCACAGAAGCAATCGATCAGGAGGTGCACGTTCTTGCCCAGCTCTTTTCGACCCAAGTAGAGGATGTACGGGACGTCATCATCGAAGTACGGAGTAAGCGCCTCAACTTCGACTGCAGATGGAGGTACGAACCCCATTCCCACAACATCTCCCTTGATACCGCCATATAAGGAACGAGCGAGATGCATCTCCGGCTCAGCGTTGAAGAGACACCCCCGCACACTCCGAAACATCGCCGCGATACAATCGAGATATGCATACGCCTCATCGTGGAGGCACGGAATGAGTATGCTCTTATCAGGATGGATCATCGATCCCCAGAAGGTGGTACCGAAGAGGTAGGGGCCGAAAAATATAGCATCAAAGCGGTGACCCTCGTCAGCGATGTACTGATACAGCGCACGCGAGTTTACACTCTCCTGCATCCACAACAGCTGATCGTCTAATGAAACCTGCTTTCCCTCATGAATAGCTACCTGCACCGGTATCCACGCATCGAGATTGCGCTCATCAACCGGAAACCGAATCACTTTTACTCCGTGATCCTCCGTCTCTGCGGCTGGAAGCTCATTGGCCCACGTGCGATTATCTTTCGCACACGTTGCGAGTAACTCGACAGCGTCGCCCCGTTTTGCAAGCTCTTTAGCAATCGCTCCCATCAAGGTCTCTGCACCCCCAGCGATACCTTCAAAGTAGCGAGGCGAAACGAAACAGTATCGAAGCGATTGGGTGGGCATGGAGCCCAAAGCTATCAAAAAAAACAAAAAAGCACCAACCAAACCCGGAGAATCCCGCAAAAAACCGGAGCAATGACAAGCTATTAGGAAGAACCACTAGGAAAACATCACATACGGACAGGGTCCGACCATAACTCTTTCACATGACCGTCGTGGATATGGCGGTTTCATTATGTAGAAAACAGAGGGACTAGGTATGACATCTGCTCCACAACCACTATTGCTGACCGTTAAAGAGGTAGCCAAGCTGCTTCGCATTCACCGTCCAAAGGTGTACGACCTGATTAAGGCCGGAACTATCGAGGGCTTCAAGCTCGGATCCGATTGGCGCGTAAAGCGTGAATCGATTGAGAAGCTCATCGGCGATATCCCAGAGGATTTCTTCGCCGGCTCGAAGTCTGCCCTGAAGAAGGCTGCGGCCAATTCGGTAGACCACGTTAAGATGGCTTCGTAAGACAGCGTTCTCTACCTCAACTGCTTCGCCAGTTGAGCGAACTGCGCGATCGTCAATTGCTCCGGTCGAACATCGGGCGAGATTGATGCAGCCGCGAGCGCCGTAAGGATCTGCTCTTTGTTCCACCTTCCACGAGAGAGCAAGCTGTTTATCAGCTTCTTACGGCGCTGTGAAAACGCCGATCGAACGACCACTTCAAAAAACTCCGGATCATCCACAGCAACCCGCGGGGCCTCAAGAAACGTGAGCTTGAGCACCTGAGATTCGACGCTCGTTGGCGGATGAAACGAGGTACCCGGAACTACTGGCCCGAGCTCCACGTCTGCGTGCATCTGCACTGCCACCGAAAGACTGCCGTAATCCCGCCCCCCAGGGGAAGCTGCCAACCGCTGAGCGAACTCTCGCTGCACCATTAACACCGCCTGACGAACTACTCGTCGATGCCGAATTAGAGTGAACACGATATCCGTCGAAAAAACGTATGGAATATTGCCGAAGACAAAGAGAGAGTCTCCAATAGCTTCAAAGTTCACCTCGCGCACGTCCTGATTGACGATCTGCACCTTGGGATAGGTAGCCGCAAGGTGCGCACAGAACTTCGGCTCGATCTCGATTAGAGTCAATCTCTCGGTAGAGGCGAGACGCTGAGTCAACGCTCCCATTCCCGGGCCGATCTCGACCACGTGCATACCTGGTGGAGCCGCCGCAAAGTTTACGATCGAGTCGATCACATCGGGCCGAATTAAAAAATTCTGCCCCCGCTCCTTTGACGGGCGCACATCGAGAGCCCGCAGCGTATCCTTGGCGCGTCGCGGCCTCTCTTCATGAGAACGTCTATCTCTCTTCACTTCCCTACCCCGTAAAAACTTTGCAACTCCTCAACTGGCCACCGACTCCAGATATCAAGCGGAGGAGGTGCTATCCCCTCGCCACAATACCGGCCGGCCACATAGGCAATCATAGCTCCGTTGTCGACGCAGTGTTGCAGCGGCGGAAAGAACACCTGCGGGCACGCTGCCTGCAACCTCCGTCGAAGCTCCTGATTCGCCGAAACTCCGCCGCACACAACGAGAGGCACATTGCGCGCCGTAACTTCTTTCATCGTCTTATGTACGAGCGCTTCAACGATCGAATCCTGAATAGCCCAGGATAACTCTCCCAGCGTAGAAGGATTCGCCGCGACCTCTTCGGCATTGCGCTTGATTAAGAGCAGCACCGCTGTCTTTAATCCTGAGAAGCTAAAATCATGCATCTCGCGCGCTACTTTCGGCAATGAGAAGCGCTGGGTTGGCCCCGAGCGGTCAGCAAGCGCGGCGAGCTTGGCGCCACCTGGGTATCCCAAATTAAGCAGGTTCGCCGATTTATCGAACGCCTCTCCGGCTGCATCATCACGAGTTCGACAGAGGCAGGTATAGCGCCCAAGCCCCTCGACTAAAACAACCTCGGTGTGCCCTCCCGATACTACCAAAGCTACATAGGGCGGCTTAAGACCCGGTGCATGCAGTTCGCCACTGAGGATGTGCCCCTCAATGTGATTGACTGGAAAGAGCGGAATATTACGAGACGCGCCAAGCCCCTGCGCGAATGTGACACCGATCAGGAGACACCCTTTGAGACCTGGACCGCACGTAACGCCGATCGCATCGATCTGCTCAAGTCCTAGACCAGTCTTTGCACACAGCTCTTCAAAAAGTAATGGAAGGTTGCGCATGTGTTCGCGTGAAGCGAGTTCCGGCACAACACCGCCATACCGCTCATGCAGAACAACCTGCGAAGCGAGCACCTCTCCAACGACCGAACTCCCCCGCTCCGTGAACTCCACGATCGCCAATCCGGTCTCGTCACAACTTGATTCGATCCCGAGAACTCGCATTACGACTCCGGAGTGATCGCGGGAACGGTTCGCAGATACGCCACAACAGCATCGATCTGATCCCCCGGCGCCTGCGCGTAGAATTGCACGGGGCAGAACCGTGGATCGACCTGGCGCCCCTGTGGAGTGCGTCCGGTGAGCAGAAAGCTCTTCATATCGGCCTCGCTCCAACCCCCGATCCCTGCAGTGGTAGACTGGGTAATATTTGGCGCAATCTTGATCTCTTCATTGAATGAGATCTCCTTTCCACCAGCGAGATACAGCTCCGAGGTAAAGACACCTTCGGGCGTGGAGTGACACACGCCGCAACGAGCAATACTATCGGTGAGGTATTGTCCGTATTCAGTTTTAAAGGATGGGCGAATCTCCGGGATGTATCCCTTAACTTCTATGCGCGTATGGAAAAATCCGGTCGTGTTGCGATCGATAAAAGAAATAGATCTCTTTTCCACATCGTTATCTACTGGAGGAAGGCTTCTCAAGTAGAGCGTGATCGCTGCGACATCAGCGTCGGAGGCCCACCAAAGTCCCTTATGGGCGTCCGATGCTATCTCAGAGCCGTCCGGGCGAATATTCTCTCGGATAACCTTCCTAACATCCTCATCACTCCACGAACCGAGGCCCGAGGAAGAGAAGGTAATATTTCCTCCCTGAACATCTCCAAACTTGTCCTGAATCAATCTTCCGCCGGCGAGGGGACTCGTCGTGAGACCATCGGCGCTGTGACAGAAACCACAGGCTCCGAATCCCGTCGCTAACCCCTCTCCCCGTTGAACCGCTATCGAGGCATCTCCCACAACCACCGGAGGAAAAACGGGGTCCGGAACCGAGCACCCGACGATCACCGCAAACACAAGCAGGAGACCCACAAGCGATTCGGTCATTACTCTTGCTGCAGGCCGGTGCGCTACCTGCTTCCCATCCGATCGCTCGGAAGTTTTGAACAGGGTGATCCTAAAAATGGAGGCTCGTCTCATCATGGCCGGTAGCCTACACCGGCTGCAGGGTATCGGAAAGTCCGATAGCCTACCCCATGGATCTTTCAGCTAAAACTGGGGCTCAACGAGAGAAAGGCCCGCGGTGCGGGCCTTTCCAGTATCACGAACTCAATGGCAGGTCTCGCTTATTCCCCGGAACCCGCTGCGAGATCGATATCGAGTTCATCGAGCTGGTTCTGAACTTTCTGCTCGTCAAAGAATCGAGTGAGTCGTCGACGCAACATCAATCGAGAGCGATGAAGTCGCGATTTAACCGCAGGAACCGTGAGATCAAGGATTCGACTCACCTCCCGGCTGGTCAATCCATCAACATCCCTCAGTATGAAGACCGGGCGGTAATCATCCGGAAGCTTGCGAATCGCCTGCTCAAGCGCCTCAAGCATCTGGTTGCGGATGCTCTGAGAATCGACAAAGGCGCTCTCCGGGCTCTTTAATGCAGCAACGGTATGTGACTGCTGAACAATATCTTCGAGGGATATACTGGTGTCCTGCCGCCGTTTGCGCAATTTCATAAATGCAGCATTCACGGTGACTCGATACAACCAACTTGAGAAGGAGGATTTCCCCTCAAAGCTTGCAATCTTGCGATGCACGGTTACGAACACATCTTGGAGTACCTCTTCCGCATCCTCTGTGTTTCGGGTGAGGCGCGATGCCAAACTGAACACCTTATTACTGTATCGAGAGAGGAGCTCTTCAAAACTGCTCTGCTCTCCAGTGCGAAACTCCTCGATCAACTCCAGGTCACTCTTCTTCTTGGCCACCATAGCAAAACCTCTCTACAAGCTCCGGATTTACCCCGTGCAAATGGGGTACATGCGAAAAGCTTGCCATGATGCAATCAGCCTGTTTTGAGATGCACAAAAATGCGTCGACTAGTCGTTTCAGTTAGTTAGGGGGTTGGGGTTGCAGGGGGTGGTCAGATTTCGGTCACCCCCTGTCACAAATCCGATAGGCCACCTCCGTTTGAGACGGCATTTTTTGCCCCGGTTAGGCGCCCCATCCACGATGCGAGCTCACCTGTACGAATCAGAGGTTTTACGGCACGATTCTGAGTGGTACCATTGTTCGGTTCCCTCGCATAAGGAGAGTCCCCTATGTCATCAGATAGTGAGAAGTCAAAAGACCCCTCGTTTCAGGTGGTAGATAAGCGTCGCTTTGATACCTCAGGTCAAGAGCGCTCAGCCCAAAGCGCTCCACAATCCGAATCGGCACACGCAACGAAAGAACCCCTACACGGAGCGGAGACAACACAACAATTTATTGTGAAGGATTCCCCATCCGATCACAACGATGAGCCGGTCGCGTTTACCTCTTTTATTATGTCTCTCTCGACTAACGTGCTGGTCCAGCTCGGACAGATGCAAGCTCCGCCTGGCATGGAGATCCCAATCGATCGCGAAGCAGCGCGCCAGACGATTGATATCCTAACCATGCTTCACAAACGAACGAGGGGTAATCTATCGACAGAAGAGGCTCGCTTCTTTGAAGAGGTGCTGCACACCCTGCGCGTTTCGTACCTACACGGCAAAACAAAATAGGTTGTAATGAGGCATCAATTTACCCTACTCGGTTGTGGAACATCGACCGGAGTTCCCCTGCCGGGGTGCTCATGTGCAGTGTGCACATCGGATAATCCAAAAAACTTTCGAAACAGAACCTCTGCTATCGTTCGATTAGAGTCGGGACAAGCGATCCTCGTTGATGCCGGCCCGGATCTGCGACACCAGGCGATCAAACACAAAGTAACCCACGTTGATTCGGTGATTTACACCCATGCGCATGCGGATCATATCCTAGGTACTGACGACCT
>JBIJBZ010000120.1:0-10301 GCA_044344945.1 Bdellovibrionota bacterium
TCTACGTTGCCGATGGTCGGATCAAAGTGAATGCGCCTCGGATCCTTGGGCACGAATTCTCTGGTGTGGTTTCATGTGCTCCACGTGGTAGCAAGCTGGCGGTGGGTTCTCGGGTGACGGCATTTCCGATCTTTGCGACGGATCAATCCGTAGCAGGATACGGTGGTGAGATGTTGGGAATCCACACAGATGGCTCGTTTGCTGAGTTCGTGGCAGTTCCTGAGTCAGTAGTACTTCCAATCGGAAATAACCTCTCGTATGAGGAGGCCGCGTTCAGTGAGCCGGTGGCTGCAGCCTTGGCGGTCTTGAAGGCCGGGTTTCGAGCCCAGCAGAGGGGATGCATCATCGGTTCGGGTCGGATTGCGCAACTCGTCTCGCGAGTCCTTAAGACGCAGGGCTTGGTGGTGCCGGTCTTATCTCCCGATATGGACAACCTAGAGGAGAGTTCGTACGACTATATCATCGAGAGCGCGGCATCCCTTACAATGTGGCGGGCGGCAGTGCGTGCGGTTAAGCCCGGTGGGGTAATTGTTGCCAAAAGTCGAAGTGTCAACCCTGTTGAGCTCCCATACCTTGATCTGGTTCAGAAGGAGGTTACTGTAAAGGGGGTCCACTACGGGTCGTTTACGCAGGCGGTTGAGCTATTAACCGGTGGTGAGTTGCGGGTCGATGATCTGATAGGAGAGAGGGCATCACTCAATGATTATGAGAGAGTTCTTGCTCAAGCCCGATCTGGTGAGGCGTCAAAGCAATTCTTTGTTTTTTAATGATCGGAGTACGGGGCGATGTGTGGAGTTTTTGCATCCCTTGGCGCACTTACAGAAGAGCAGGTAGCCGCTGCGCTATCAGCGATGGCACACCGTGGCCCAAACGGTGAGGGGAGATGGCGGAGTCTCGACGGACAGGTCACGTTGGGGCATCGGCGACTCAGTATTATCGCTCCTGAAAATGGGGCTCAGCCGATTGTGAATGAAGACGGTACGATCGTGGCGGTCGTTAACGGGGAGTTCTATGACTTTCAACGGGTGCGTTCGGCACTTAAACAGCGAGGGCATACCTTTAGGACCGAGAGCGATAGTGAGATTCTAATTCACCTCTATGAAGAACACGGTGTTGACTGCCTCTCGCACCTACGGGGGGAGTTCGCCTTCACTCTCTGGGATGGACGTCGGAAAGAGTTGTTCTGTGCCCGCGATCGCTTTGGGATCAAGCCGCTTGTTCTCTCGGTTGACCGGGACCGGGTTCTTGTTGCATCCGAGGCCAAGGCCATATTGAAGGCGGGTATTCCTGCTCGACTGGACCTTGAGGCCCTTGAAGTTGCGTTCCGCCAACAGTATCTGCCGGTCGGCCGTACTCTCTTTGAAGGTATCGAGCAGCTTCCCCGCGCAACAGCTGCGCGTTTCAGCATCCGAGATGGGCGGGTCGAGCGGACTCAGTGGGAATATTGGAGTCTGCCTCAGCCCAGTCCCACGACAGGTCTGCATCGTGAAGCTGTTGTAGAGCGGGTACGGGAACTCTTGGCGGATGCTGTGCGGGTGCGCATGGTATCGGATGTGCCGGTCGGTGTGTACCTAAGTGGAGGAGTAGATTCTGCCTCTGTGCTGGGCGTGATGTGCAAGCATGGCGCCCGACCTCTGGGATTCTCAGTTATAACGGGAGATCCGGTGTACTCCGAGTTAGATGATATCCTCGCAAGTACGGATTTTCACGGCACGGAGCTTGAGCAGATCTGTGTGAATCACTACGATCTGTTGGCTAACGTGAGCAAAGCTGTCTACTACTCCGAGGGGCTCGCAATTAACGGACACCTCCCGGCAAAGTATCTGCTCAGTGCACGGGCGAGGGCACGGGGAGTCCCAGTTGTTCTTTCAGGGGAGGGTTCTGATGAACTGTTTCTCGGATATCCGCACTTCATGGTGGATGCGGCGTTGGAGAGGGGCGTTCCGACTGACGATCTCACGCGTCAGCTGGAGCGCAATAATCCGACAGCGCGGGGGTTGATGCTCTCCGCTGGTCACGCAGCCAGCGGAATGCCACACTTCTATCAAACGAAGCTTAGTTTAGGGGACCGCATCCACGCGGTTCTTCATCCAGAATATCTGGAGAGATTCTCCAGTGGGGCGCTCTCGCTCCCAGATGCACTGGATCCAAAGCAGCAGCTTCCAACGGCTCGTCAATCGTGGGTAGACCTCGCCCTTTCAAATTATATTCTTCGCACACTCGGCGATGGCACGGAGATGGCGCACAGTATTGAGGGAAGGACCCCGTTCCTTGATCACGTAGTATGGGAAGGACTGGCGGATATCCCGCTTCAAGCCTGGGTAGATCCAACGTATGGCGGCGGTAAATCAATCCTGCGGGATGCAGTAGCGGGAGTGGTTCCCGACGCGGTGAGGCAGCAGCCGAAGCGCCCCTTTGTAACGCCCCCGATCGATCTTAATCTCAGTTCAAAAGATGGACGGCTCGCATGGGAACTTTCTCTGGAGCAAGCAGCGCCCTTCTTTTCACGGAATGCACTCGAGCTTTTGCTCCGGGATCTTGCAAACTCTACGTCTGATCGTCGCAAGGAATTCGATCCGGTGCTGTTCACCATTATTACGGCGAATTGCGCATGGAGGGAGTTCTCTCATGAGCCTGCGTAACACAATAGCGGGTCGGAGAGAGCCGCTGCCCGCGCCATTCATGGAGCTTCTTGAGGAGAGGCTCCCGTCCTTCGAATCTTCTAGGGCGATCGAATCAGCAGGATGCACACTTACATACCGGGAGCTATGGAGCTCTGCAGGACATATAGCACGCCGGCTCCACAATCTTGGGGTCTCAAAAGGAGATCGAGTGGCCCTTGTCATGCCGGCATCAGCGGAGTTCTTCGCGTCGGTGTTGGCCGTGTGGTGGCTTGGAGCAGCATATGTGCCGATTGATCCAAGCTATCCTTTGGCCCGTCGTGAGTCGATCCTCCGTCAAGCAACATGTTCGTGCGTCATAACAACCCCCAGCACTGCTGCGTTGGTGCCCAGTGCTGTAGTCATCTCGCTTGAAAAGATTGGGCCTGGCGAGGGTAGTTCTTCAGTCCCACGATGTCAGGTCGGTCACGATGATATTGCCTACCTCATCTTTACATCCGGCTCTACAGGCGAGCCGAAAGGGGTGGTTGTAGCGCATCGAGGCGTCACCAATATTCTTGAAGAACAGCGTAAAATATTTGGGATTGCACAAGGTTCTCGGTCCCTTTTTTACCTCTCCGTGGGTTTTGATGCTGCAATCTCAGACTTTGGTACGGCTTTGCTTGCAGGCGCAACAATCGTGATCCCAGAAGAATCCGAGAAAGCGCCGAGTAGATTGTGTAGGACGCTCTACGACCGAGCAATCACTCACATTGATTTACCGCCGGTGGTGGCTACTCGGATTGATCCCAAAGATCTCCCTAGAAGTCTTCAGTGTATTGTGTTGGGCGGAGAGGTGACTCCAGCGCTCACGGTGCGAGCGTTGCTTGCTCCCTATAGGAAGGTATTCAACGTCTACGGCCCAACAGAGACAACGATTTGTGTCAGCATGGTTGAATGCACCGAGTCGTGGGAGATTCCTACGCTTGGAGTGCCGATCCCGAATACGGTATTTGAGGTCGTTCCGCAGAGAGGTGAGGAGGGTCTCGATTATTCGGAGGAACTCTGTGGTGAGTTGTGGATAGGTGGGGCAGGAGTTGCGGAGGGTTTTCTTAACAATCCCCACGTAACCGTCGAGCGGTTTGTCATCCGAGATGGCATACGTTGGTATAAGAGTGGTGATTTTGTCTCAATTCGTGGCGGCGTGGTTACGTATCTTGGTCGACAGGATCGACAGGTAAAGGTTAGTGGGGCGATAGCGAACCTGGGAGAGATCGAGTCGTTATTCGAGGGGCATCCTCAGGTAGAGAAAGCCGCAGCGCTGAAGGATGATGATGGAATTATCGTGGCGGTTTCTTTCAGGGGGATTCCTCAGGTCGAACACGGGCGCGCTGTGACGGATTTGTCGAGTCGGTGTCGGGAAAAACTTCCAAGTTGGATGATTCCGCGAGAGATCCTCGTATGCGATTCGCTCCCCACGAATAGTAGTGGCAAGGTTGACTATGCGCGTCTGCGAGGATTTCGAAAGGGGGGTGCGCGGGCTCCTGTATCAACATCCTTCTATTCATTGACGGCGGAGAATAAGACGATTGTTGATGTCATCCAGCAGGTGCTTGGCATCGAACATGTGCAGCTTGATCGCTCATTCATCGATCAAGGTGGAGATTCGCTCGCTGCTCTGGAGGTAATCACCCGCCTTGAAGTTGAGGGAGGCCTGTTCCTCAGTCAGGAGCAGCTTCTATTCGCTCCCTCGTTACATGCGCTTGTGACGTCGAGGCTTGCGCGGGGAGAATCCGCGGAGGCTCTTGAGATCTACTGTACAATTTCGCCGGCTATCAGACGCAGACTTGGAAAGTGTGCCTCTTTGCAGCCAAGCCGGGCCTCGCAAAGTGTACTTGTGACGGGGGCGGCGGGGTCACTTGGCGGGGAGATAGTCAAGGAGCTCCTGCAACGTAGTAAAGCGCAGGTAGTGTGTCTTGTGCGCGGAGCTGATGACGTTCATGTATCGGAACGGCTGAGATCGAGGTTGGGTGACGCCGATATTGATTGGAGCCGTGTGACCGTTGTCAGGGGAGATATAGGCAAGCCACTGTTCGGTCTATCGCGCGCAGTATGGAAAAAGCTGGCGCGGTCTGTTGATACCGTGTGGCATCTAGCTGCAGACACCAGTGGCGCCCAAGATCCTGCGGTAGCGCGCCGTCAAAGCGCGAGCGGAATGCAGGAGATTCTGCGGTTTGTAAGTTGGGGTAATCCAAAGTGGTTGTGCTATGCATCAACTCTCTCGGTCATCACGAGTACATCGAGAGTGCCAGGGCTTGTGCGAGTAGACGATACCTTAAGCGAGCCCTGTCAGGTATTTGGTGCTTACGCGCAAGGCAAGTGGATATGCGAACGGATGTTGCATCTCTTGCGGCTGCCGAATTGCTCGGTGTATCGGCTTGGGCTCCTCGTGCATAATGACCACCGGGAAGCCTTGCCGCTGCTCATCTCGATCATGCGTGAGGAGGGAATAGCCGCAAGTGGTGACGGTAACCAGCTTGCCATCGAATCGATCTCAGTACGAGGTGCTGCTCGCATGATGGTGCGTTCCAGGGGTGCTGGTGTGGTGCATGTGGTGCGTGCAAAGACGCTGCCTCTCATGCAATTAGCAGTATACGCGGGGCGCCGTTCAGGGGGGCTCACTGAGGTTGATGGGTCTACATTTCTATCGCGGATTAAACGCAACGCGCGCGCTACGCCACTCCTTATGGCAGCAATCGCCGCTATTGGGTCCGGTCGAGTTACGCGGCCTGAGCTGTCACTTTTTGAGATCTCAGGATGGACGGTGGAGAGGGGGTCGCTACAAAAGCGAGCGCACAGCGTTAAGGGCGTTCTGTAGTCGAGCGTCTCCTGAGCCAGAGATGATTACGTAGGGTCGCTTGGTGTCCTCGAGCAGTGTTCGGCACCGCTCAAAGAACTCCTGTCGTTGATGTGGGAGATAGCGCACTGTATCAGCTACCCACGGCAGATCGGGGCTCAAAAGCAGGTAGAGATCGAAGTGTTGTTTGTCAGCCAGCGCTTGAAGCTCTGGTGATACCCCATTGAACAGGAACTCGCTCCACACCTGGGATAGTAGTGCGTCGGTGTCACTAATAAGAACACGATTGGCCTCCCTGGCGAGAGCGGTTTCGAGGGCAACCTGACCTCGTGCGATCGGAAGCATATCATCTTTTGTGCAGAGGCCTCCCCGACGCTCCAGGTATATGCGGGCGTATTCCGGGACATGCTTGGTCTTGAGTTCCGCCGCGAGAGCTGCTGCTAGGGTGCTCTTACCAGAGGACTCTCCTCCAACAATACAAACACGCTTGAGGAAATACGGCCGAACAATCTCAGGCAGGTACTCCCAATTTCGGAGCGGATCTGCTCGTACGGCCGTGCCGCTAATTGACATGATATCCCGAGCGATATTGCAGGGGATGAACGTCGCACCAAGGACCTGTGCTAAAGGCTGACCATACTCCTCTGAGGCAAACACGTAGTCAGGGCCCATCGGAAGATGCCTCCGAATGGATTGCAGCCAGATGTTCCAAAAATCAGGATGCTCATTTGGACTCTGCGGATTTTCATCAGTTAGGTGAAGCACTCGAGAGTGAGGAAAGAGATCCCGCATCCACTCTACCCGCTGAAGCCCGGGTATTGTCTCTCGGCGGTTGGTCTCAACGAGTATGGTCAGGTCATCGACATACGCCTGAGCAAAGCTTACAAGAAGCTGGTGCCCACGGTGAGGCGGATAAAATTTTCCAAGTACGAGGCCTGTCGTCATAAATCGAATCTTTCGCGCGATGATGCCCCCAATCTAGCGTGACTCCCATTTACTATGCAAACCCTAGTAAAGCGAGGCAACACCGCCCCATAGCGAGAGAGCGGAGGGTGGCTTACTATTCGATTTTCAGTAGATGAAAAAAGCCGAAGGTGTATTCGCTACTATACATTAACGATCTCTTTGCAGGCTGAGAATCGTAGAGCGGCGAACGGTCCGCTCTCGCCGCAGGAGGCCTCGCTTCCCTATGCGAGGCGGTGCTCGGTAATAATCGAGCACCGGGGCTGATCGGCAAGTTGTAGGTATACAGTCTGTTCACTGCGCGAGATCGCCAGCTGGTTTCGGCGATCGAGTAGCTTGGTAAGACCGAGAATAAACCCCTCCTCAAACGAATAAAGCGGGATTTCGGTGGCGCGGAAAATCATCACCCCTGAGAATTGTTCAAGAACAAGGTGAGGTGGTCGATGGGTATAGATTGCCACTCGCGAAGCAGTTTTGGCCGCTCGGTGTACTCGTTCAGGATTCGGTGCGCCGACCTCGATCCAGCTGCGATAGGTTCCATCAAGATTCCTCACCGCAAGGGGAGGCTCCTCCGTTGCGCCGATTCCAGCAGAAAAGGCTATCCCCTCGTCGAACTCAAGGGCATATGCCAAAACGCGGGTCAGCATAAATTCTAGACTCTCCGATGGGTGGAGCGCCACGGGGAGCTTAAACTCCTGATACACCCCACGGTCAGTATCAGATAAATCGATTGAAAAATTGTAGATTGTTGATTTCGGTGCCAAGCGAGATAGGCCTTACATGGTAAAAAGCAGCTCTTCAGGAATCATCGTAGAACCCTTTAATGAGGTCGTCCACTGCCAATGCCCAAGAATCACACGGGGTACGCCGCTACTACCTGGTACTACTACCTGGTCGTAGGGGCCTACTTCCGATAGACTCCATCGCTGTATGGATGTTCGAACGATGCAGCGAATCGACTATTGGGTGGGAATTCCCCTGTGCCTTGTGTGCTCAATCGTGCAGAAGGTCGCATCCCTATGTCTGCCTCGCCGAAGAGCCTCCAATCATCCTAGCAAGGCTCTCTACATAGAGCTAAGCGAGATGGGGAGTGCAATTCTGGCATATCCGACGCTACGCCGTACGGCAGAGGTATTCCCTGGAGTAGAAACCCACTTCCTCATATTCAGGCGTAACGTCGAAAGCGTTGAAATCTTGGGGTTGCTGAATCCAGAGCATATCCATGTGATTGACGACAGAAATCTAGTCAGATTCGCACTGTCATCATTACTGACACTCCTGAGGTTGCGACGCGCGCGCTTCGATGTGGTGATAGACCTTGAGCTATTTTCGCGGTGCACCGCGCTTATGTCGTTTTTTATCGCGGCTCCAATCCGAGTCGGATTTCACAAATACACAGAAGAGGGGCTCTATCGAGGGAGCTTCTTAACTCATCGGGTGGCCTACAATCCGCACTTTCATATCTCCCGAAACTTTGCGGCGCTGCTAAAAGCCGCATCTCAGAGCGCGGCAGAGGAGCCGCTTGTTAAAGCCCCGATTCCCACGGAGAGCGAATTGCCGAGACTGTCCGTCGACGCTGAGTGTGAGCGTGCGAGAGGGAGTATTCGTGCGTTGTATTCGGACTTCGATGGCCACACTCGCCTTGTTCTTTTAAATCCCGATCCGGGTTTGTTGGCATTGCGTGGCTGGCCGGTAGAATCCTACCGCACACTAACGCAGCGACTCCTTGATCATGATCCGAATGTTATCGTTGGCATTATCGGGCTTAAGAGGAGTTCTCACTTCCATTCCGCCATCGCCGCAGGGGCCTCAGAGCCTACTCGCATTATAAATCTGTGTGGCGTGACCGCTTCAATGCGGGAGTTGCTCGGAGTTTTTTCCCTGTCGGCAGTCTTGGTCTCTAATGATAGTGGTCCGGGACATTTTGCGCCGCTGGTTGGCTTGTCATCTGTCGTTCTCTTCGGACCTGAGTCCCCACATCGATACGCCCCGCTGGGGCCCGATTGTACGCCTCTTTTTGCGAATTTTGCTTGCAGCCCCTGTTTTTCGGCGCAAAATCATCGACAGAGCGTGTGCCGCAATAACCGCTGTCTGCAAGCTATCAGTGTAGACGAGGTCTTCTCAGCCACTGTGCGCGCTCTCGCATCAGAGCGGGTCAAAAAGTAGCACAGGTGCTTTCATGTCGTTGAGACGCAGCAAACAAGTAGTGATAGCCCTCACCATTTCGGTGCTTGTTGCAGTCGCATACACGGCGCTCACCGGCGAGGATAGCTCGATGCTGTTTGTGGGAGATCTTCCCGGGTTTTATGGATTGGGGAGACTCGTGCTCGAAGGGCACGGCGACCACCTGTACGATCTCAACTACCAGCGGGAGGTTCAGAATCGCTTCTGGCCGGTCCTAGATCAATCGGTATTTCCTACTATGTACCCGCCAATCGTGGCTCTCGTGATGGCGGCCGTGGCATGGATTCCGCCCATTCCTCTTCGTTTTATACTCGCGGGGCTTGAGGTCGCTCTCCTTATTTTTTCCTTGCAACGGTGCGCCCGCGACTATCGGCTTGAGCGGTGGGGACTGTTGTTCTTCTCGGCGCCTATTCTTATATCGGTTGTCGGGATTCAGAATACGACGTTCTCGCTTGCCTTGGTGGTGATCATGCGTGAGTTTCTTCAGAAGGGCGGGGGATTTATCAGCGGAATCGTTACAGGACTGCTCTTCTACAAACCTCAGATTGGTTTTATCGTGGGAACATTCGTCGCGGTTGGAGCTGGCTACCAGTTTTTTGCGGGGCTCATCGTAGCGCTTGGATTGCACTATATGGCTGGGCTCCTCGTTTGCCAGGGGGAATGGGTAATCCCCTGGATCGAGCGTATCGCCGAGTTCTCCTCAGTTCGACGCCAGCTTGATGGCTATCAGATGACGGGAGTAGTTGGCTACCTTCCCATTGATGGTGTGTTCGGTGTGTCGCTGCAGATGTGGGAGCTTGGTGTCTGCTCGATCTATATGGGGCTCTTCGTTCTGGCGAGCTGGCTCCTACGCAAACAACCCGAGAAGTGGAATCAGGTCTTTATTGTGCTGATGATAACTTTTCCGGTCTTCGTGCCGCAGACCATGTTTTATGACCTAGGGCTCTCACTTTTCTGGCTAGTGGTAACGGCGGAGCTCTCATCGCGGCGAGCTTTGTGGAGTGTTATTGGACTCGTAGCGCTCCTCGATCTGTGTTTTATCTTCAGAGGTCCCGAAGTGTCTCTTATTCCTGTTGGAGCGATGCTTGTAGCTATCGGAGGATTTGGACTCAGACGAAGGGCTGCTGTTCCGAGCGTTATCGCCCAAACGACTTCGTAGTCGACCTGCTATCTCTCCTCTGAATCCTTCTCCTTTTCATCCGGTAGGCCCGATGAGTATGCCATCGAGATCTCATTGAGACTTGATTTGTGTTCGGCTTCAGCAGGCTCGGGCTGGTGATGGGCTTTGCGCTTTTAGTTTGTGACTGTACGCAAAGGTTAATCGTAGGAAGGATGGAGAAGTTTTCGGATGATGACGGGTAAACTGGCGCCGGTGCAAGAGGATGATCAGGCTCGGGATAAGAAATAGGGCTCATCGTGGAATCGGTTGGGGGCCAAATGACTACTGGTGGGGCATAACCCATTGTTTTTAGCGATGAATCACGTATTTCCGCGTGAACGTGCTCGTGAACGTGAACGTACCCGATCGAGCAACTTTCTGCCCCGGCAATCGATATCTAGTAGTATGCATGATTATGAAAAACTGGATGTGCCGCATAGCTCTGGAGTTCGTCGTCACTACGTTTAAGATTCGAGACCGGCTACCCAGGGGAAACGGAGAACTCCAAGATCAGTTTAAGCGCGCATCATTTTCGATT
>JBIJBZ010000261.1:0-3355 GCA_044344945.1 Bdellovibrionota bacterium
CCTTTGTAGCCGTCTCGTCAGCCTATCGACTACTGACTTCGCCGGACAAAAAACACATCCGCGCTGGCTGGATCAGGCAACCAGTAGAGGATTCCGCTCTCCGTATGCATCCATTCCCTCTCTCCAGAAGCAGTAATAATCGCCCTCATCTCCACCCGTTGTTACAACATATGGCTCACCGTGACGATCCATCGCATGAATAATAACCGGTCCGATGTACCCAGTGGTAAGCTCTTTAAGGTCTAGAGCGGCCTCGTGACATGCCTCCTGCACGGTGGCACCCCGCTTCATGTAAAGCACTACCGAACGAGCTGTACCTGCTCGAATAGTCATCTCTCCGGTATGAGTACATGCAGCGTCACCATACCGATTATAAAGATACATGCCCGCGCCAATTATGGGAGAATCACCCAGTCGTCCGGGATACTTGTACGCCCATCCAGATGTGCTGACACCACCGAAGATTTGCCCCTCGGCATCTCGGACTAGAAACGTAACTGTCCCCTTGGCTAGGTCACTGCGCGTTTTGAAGGAGATAAACGGGGCGAGCGGTATCGTTTCCAAGTTCTTCCGCTGATCAGCGCTGAGATTTCCGGCAATCCAGCTCTGATACGCCGACTCGGCATCTTCTGATAAAAGCGAGCTTGATTCCAACCCCATCTCACGGGCGAATCGAGATGCACCTTCCCCAACAAGCATCACATGGGGCAGTACTTCCATTACTCGTCGGGCCGCCGAGATCGGATGCCTACATCCTTTGATTGCACCTACGACGCCGACGCTCAGATTACTGCCGTTCATGGTCGAGGCATTACACTCCATTGCTCCGAGAATATTTGGAGCGCCCGCAAAGCCTACAGTTCGTGCCCGATGATCATCTTCAACCTTTTGAATACCAACTTCCATAGCATCGAGAGCCGGTCGCCCCTCCCGTAGCGCCGAAATTGATGCCTTAATCCCGCAGAATCCCTCATGGCTTGTAAGTATGGTTGCTGTCACGGCGATCTCCGAGATTCAAGATACGAAACGATTGTGCGGTGAGGTTTTTAACCTACTACTCAATGACACTGGATCAAATTGCCCTTCTGTTTCTCTAGCATACTAAAGATATTGTAGCAGCGCGCTTTATTAGCTCCAACACCACGAACCTAAGGTCTCGCGTTCCGTTACGCTCAATCCTGCCGGAACGCACTTCATCATTACTGGGTTAAATAATCCGGCCTCCCGGACTATTTACGGGGCGCACACAGTATCGCCGTCTTCCGAGTCGAAGGTGATGGCAAGCTGCTCTGGAAGACTCCAGTTACCGTCTTGCAATAATGATAGTAAGCGAGATAGTGAAGATTTAATGGACCGTTCCCAGGGGAGGTACCGCAACGACGCGTACCTCTTCGGCTCTAGGTCTCTCCGCCGGATCTCCTCAAAGGAATGTGCATGATTAAACTTTCGCCTCTGCAGAAAAAAGTACTCGGCGTCATCTCGATGGACTGCCGCATTGAGGTCGAAGAGGTTGCTCGCCAAGTTTCAGCACGGCCACACCAAGTTAGGTATGTAATCGATCGACTACAGGACCTTCTTAGCCTCTCACCGTACTGCCTTACCAACCCATTTCGTCGCGGATTAGTCCCGTATAGCGCGCTTTTCTCGATTGATAACAGCGAACTCTCTCACCGCACCGAAATGATTGAATATCTTGGCTCACGCCCCGAGGTGTTCTGGCTTCACGAGCTGTACGGTTACTATCAGTTTATAATGACTATTTGGGTACCAGACTCCCAACATCTTCATGCATTTCTCCATGATTTTGACTCCCGATTTGGCTCTCTAATCGTATCTCGATCTCTACGGGAAGTTTCAAGAAACGTACTTTTTACTCCTGCGGTCGCACAGATGCCTTCCAAACAACGCATCTCTCGGGGATACCTTGCGGAGCGTTCGGTGAATACCCTTGACTCCATAGATCGAGACATCCTCGAAGCTCTTCACCGCTCACCTCTCGCTTCTTCACGGGAGATAGCGCGGTCGCTTGGTCAGCCTGCCTCAACGATTGGATTCAGAACGAATCGATTAATCAAAGAGGGGGTAATCATTAGTTGCATATATGACTACGACGCCCGTCTCGCCGGAACCGAATCGTACCTAGCCTTGGTAAAGCTAAACGGACTGGGAGGGGGACTTAGCGATGGATTCTTTGAGTTTGCCCGCCAACACCCTCGAATTAATCGGATAGCTCGACTACTCGGAGATTGGGATTTGGAAATTGATCTTGAGTTGGATGAACCCCACGAACTCAATCACATAATTCACCAAATCTTCAAGCATGGTAATGGCTCGGTTAAGGACGTCCTCTGCCACTCGTGGGGAAAGGAACTCAGAACTTTTGCCCACAAACGACCTTAAGCATTTTTTAGTGAAAGCGATGCGCAGGGACTCCACTAATGGAGGCGCTTTCTCCCTTGTAGTCATTGGAATGCGCACCCTTCGAGGGGATATCGTTACCTACACCACCAAGATGGCGCGCCAAAAGATTCGTGTCCAAATCGCTTAGCGACTCGCCACCTACCTGCATCGACCCGTGACTCGTGTCTTACTAGTGACTGCCACTAAACTGATCAATCGTCCAACGACGAGCTTGGCTGAGTGAGATCAGAGAAACATACCCAACCTGCGCAGCGAACATGCGCAACCAGGATTCAAGCTTCCTCCGAGTCTCCAAGATACCGAGTTCCTCGGCTTCGCTGCCCTCCCAATTTTGAAGCCCATACTTGGCGTCCCACACTGCCAACACAAGCTCGGGGCTCAAACTTTTCTGCTGTCCCCGCAATGGAAGGGCTGAGAGCTGCTCAGTTAATGACTCCTGGTCGCCCACCAAAAGCGCCGGCTGTGGCCACATGGTGTCGACAAGAAGCCGCCCCTGCTTCTGCCAGAATGAAAACTGATGAAGGGGGTTAAAATTACTCTCGCCGGGCTTTGATGGAACAAGGTGAGAGTACAGATCGAAGCACGGATCCTTGATCTCACCGAAGTGGATATCTATCCCGCTCGCTCGAAGCTCCTGCATGACGTAATCCACGAAGCAGCCCCCAAGCCCTGAGCGTCTATACTCCGAATCCACCCACATATACTCTGCTATGCTGAACTTGGTTCCGCCGTATTCGCCAGTGTGGATAACATACCCTGCTGCTATTGAGAGTCGTTCGGGATGCACCACAAGAATGAAATCCCAAGAGCTGTTCGGATCCAAAAGGCGGCCTAAAACCCGAGCCTTACAGAGCCCCTCATTCTCTTCACAGAAAACTTTTTCACACGCATCAAATGCTCGCTCAAAGAGGACCCAAGCAGATCCCAACAGGCT
>JBIJBZ010000102.1:0-11915 GCA_044344945.1 Bdellovibrionota bacterium
GGTCGATGTACATGGTGGGACGGATTCGCAGCATGCTTTCGATTCCAGCGAGACCTATCTGGACAAAATCAAATAGCGGAAACGGTGTTTTATGAAAGAGGGTCTCTCAGGTGTGCTTAATGCGTGGCGAGTGCGCATTGATATCGGTCTACATGAGCTTGCAGAGCGTTCAAGTGCGCAGAGCGATCTGTTACGTTCAGCCCTTTCCTACGTACTCACCGGAGGTGGTAAGCGTCTGCGGGGGCTTCTGACCGTGTCGCTGTGCAGCGATCTCCTCAGTCAGAATTCCAATACGGCCGAAGCCGATAGGGCACTTTCATCTGCTGTTGCAGTAGAGGCGCTCCACGCTGCCTCCCTGATTCACGATGACCTGCCAGCCCTTGATGACGACGACACTCGGCGTGGAAAGCCCTCGTGCCACAAGGCGTTTAGTGAGGCAACCGCGATCTTGACAGGGGACGCGCTCCAAGGCGCGGCAGTTATGACGGTTCTCAGTGATGAATCGTTATCAACCGACAGCAGGGCGCGGATTGCGCGAATCCTATCGCAATCGTGGAGGGATCTCTGCGTGGGACAGCAGCTTGATCTCTCTCTGGGGGATTCCGGTGCCGGAACCGCTGGCCGCCTTGAGATGATTCGGCTCAAAACGGGCGCTCTGTTCGGAGCCGCCGCAGCGAGTGGCGCGTTGGCAGCCGGCGTGTTCGATGCCCGTATTGATGGCTTTTTCTCCTGGGGAGTAAGGGTAGGGGAGTGCTTTCAAGCGCTCGATGATCTTGATGATGGAGATCGTCCTGAAACTGAGAGAAATCAGATCGAGGCCGAATGTCGAGCAGTCTCTTTGCAGCTTGAGCGTGATTGCGGAATCTCCCCTTCTGGGCTTACAGGGTGCATCGCCAAGATGATCCTGATGCCATCGTGATCTGATTCCTGGTCCAAATGATTATCGAAAAATCCCGATTAAGCTGGTACTCTGCGCAAGCTGGCGGTTCATGCTGAGAGCAGGGAGATCAGATCGATGCGACACTTGTTGAGCTGGGATGGTTGGGCTGATTCGGAGATCTCTGAGCTACTCGATTTTGCAGCGTACGTGAAGCAACACCGCACCTTTTTTAACGGCGCAATGTTGGGCAGAAGTATTGCGATGCTCTTTCAAAAGACATCCACCCGCACGCGAGTCTCTTTCGAGGCAGCTTTAACAGAGATGGGAGGGCACGCCATCTATATCGATTGGATGACCTCGAATTTTGAGCTCACCGATATTTCATTTGAGAGCAAGTATCTCTCCCGAAATGTTTCGTTGATCCTTGCGCGCATGAAGAAGCACGACGATCTCATCGCAATTGCGAAGGGTTCGGAAGTACCCGTCATAAATGGGTGCTGTAACATATTCCATCCGTGTCAGAGCCTTGCTGATATGCTGACCATTCAGATGGAAACGGGAACGTTGAAGGGTGTGACGCTCTGCTACGTGGGCGTGCACAACAATGTAGTTAACTCCCTTATCGAGGCAACTGCAGCTCTTGGGGTGCACCTTATTCTTGTTACTCCCATCGTCAACGAGGGAGCGAGGATTGAGTCGGCGATTGAGCGGGGCAAGAAGGCGGGAACACTTTCATGGGAGACGGACATCCGACACGCCGTCAGGAATGCTCAGTACGTCTACACTGACACCTGGGTAGATATGGAATTCTTTCAGGACCCAGCGTTTGCAGAAAAAAAGAAGGAGCGGATAGAATTGATGCTCCCTTATCAGCTCAATCACGATCTCCTAAAGGGTTCAAACGCCAAGATCATGCATGATATGCCGATTCATGCGGGTTATGAGATCTCGCGTGAACTCGTGCATGACCCGCGCTCAATAATCTTCCATCAGGCCGAAAACAGGCTTGATGCGCAGAAGGCGATTATCCTAAAGCTTCTTAATTGGCGCGGCTAAAAGCGTCCCCCCGTGGCGAGGGGCTTCTGACTTATGCGGCGATCTTCTTGGGAGCCTGCTCCGAAACCTCGGCCTGATCGGTATCACCGAGGTTAAGGAGTAGGGTCTTTAGGGACTCGACCGAGTCAACGACTCTGTCGTTCCAGATGATGGTGATATCCGCCGCAGATACTGCTCGCTCGTTGAGACCCAAGACTACTGGCCCTGGGCGCTTACGATTCGGGTTTGTTCGCGCGATGAGCCGTTGTGCCAAGGTGTTGCCACCTGCATCGGTGCCGAACATATCTCGGATCCAGACCGGCTGTTTGGTGATCGCGTAATCAAGTGATGCCGCAAGGCTTCCTTGGTATCCGAGGATGTTTGCAGTCTTGTGCTCACCACCAAGTACCTTAATCATCTTTACCTTCGCAAGAAGGATGCAGAGCCCACGAACTGCCGAAGTCCATTGGAATGTACCAGCGTCGCGCATGGCTCCAGCGGTCTTACCACGGACCGTGAGGCGCTCGACACCGGTTGCTCGGTCTAGTAGGCGAGCCTCAACAAGCTGCACATCGACGCCGCCGGCAAAGTGAAGTTCAAACGATCTGTGAGTCATAGGTCCTCCTCGTGGTGGTAATCAGTGAAACAACCGGCTCCCCTACTGCGTACTGCCCGTGTGAGGCTGCACTTCGAACCCGGCTTGGCATCTGTTTTCTTCTGAATTCGTGCGAGCTGGCAAATCGATACGATTCTGACCAAACCAAGAGCGGGATCTTCGTCAAATGTGAGACTTTAGACCTGAATTAGGGGGGAGGGCCTTCAAAGGCACTATACAGAGTGGAGGGGTAAGACTCCGGCGGTGCCTCCCTGTCTTGTTACCGGCGGGGTGTCTAACATGACGTTTCTATTGAGGAAACGAGCTCTGGCCCCGCAGCTCGTCACTCTGGAACCTCATCGATGAATTCAGGGCACCACCAAATGCTGCCAAGGAAGGGAAGGTAAGGTTCCACTTTTTGAATATCTACCGTGGGACAGTCTGCGAAAAACGGCCAAAAGAACTCTCTACCGAACTCTCCATGTGTAGCTCGCCGCAAGGCCAGTAATTCTATTCGTCGTAGCCCGAACAGAGAACCTGTGTCTCGTCTTCTTCAGCTTTGTATAATTCATCGGCGACGTGCAGGATTAAAAAATTTTACCGTCTAACTGACACTCAAACTTTACTGACTTCGTCGTCGAGCGAAACTTAAATGTGGCCGCACGCGACTTGGTTACGCTTGCGGGCTTCTTGGTTACGGCCACATCTGGACCGGTCGCAAATTCCGCGCTCACGGAAGTTGCGGTATTCATCGTCACCACGCATGTCCGCGAGGTCCCACATCCACCACCACTCCAGGCAACAAGTCCGGCTCCCTCCGGAGCTGTCGCGGTTAAAGTCACCTGCGCGTTGGTGTCAAAGCGCTCTTTACAGTCCGAGCCGCATGAAATCCCACCCGGACTCGATGTCACTGAACCTCCGCCATTTCCGGACACGGCTACGGTGAGGAGTTGTGCCGGGCCAAAAACCTCGACTTTGTGCAGCGTTGAATCAGCCATGAAGAAGCGTCCTTCATCATCAACCGCCACACCCTTATTGTTCTGAAACTGTCCCGCACCGGTCCCACTCACACCTATCGTGGCAACGGACTGCAGTGCAGAGTTAAATTTCTGTGTATCCAAACGGATACCATCGTCGACGTATATGTTATCGAGTGAGTCGATTGCGAGGCTACGCGGATACTTAAACTGCCCGATGCCGGTACCGTCCGTTCCGAACACCCCTATTTGAAGCCCCGCCGATTTGTATTTCGCCAACTGCTTGGCTGTTTGGAGAACTATAAAGAGATTGTCCTGGCTATCCCCCCAAGCCCAACGGGGCCGATCGTCGGAAGGGAGATCGTGTTCAACAACTGCCCCGTAGAGCCGAATTTTTTAACGGCAGATAGATTGTCCGAGACGTAAATATTTCCCAAGGAGTCAACGGCTACATCCAGCGGCTCGACAAGAGAACTCGCTGGAACAATAGTGCTCTGAAAAACGCGTGCGGAATTAAATTTTTGAATCCGATGGTTGTAGAGGTCGGCCACAAACATGTTGCCTGAACAATCGAACGCAATTGCAATAGGGCCATTAAACGTCCCGTCAGGATATCCAGTTCCATCAACACCGATCCGCATGGTTGCCGTCGTCGTATCGTTGGGCAGGATCTGGTGGATATAATCCAAGCCGACCTCTGTCACCAGCAAGAGCCTCTGCTTATCGACGGCGATTCCCTCCGGAGCAAATATAATTGACTCGCCGAGTTGGTCGAGATTTTCGAGGACACTTTGTGCAAATGCAGCAGGTGTGGGCGCGCAGAGGAGAGCAATGAGGAGAGCCCCTCCCACCTTACGCAGATAGGGGTCAATAATCCGCCTAGAGCACCACTTTATAATTGTCGTCATGGCACCAATCGCTTGTTCATAGCGTCTGTCAGCAAACCAGAGTTGGATTGTTGGCTACAGTGTAACCTGAGGATCGACACCAGGAAAACTGCAGAATGAAACGCGCTATGGATAGCTGGGTGCCTTGAAATGTTCCCTCGTACCTACCGAACCGGCGCCCAGCTCAAATCGGGATCAAATCGAGTCATTGATTGCGCTATTTTCTCGGTGTGGGGTCCGAGGTTCTTCTCGTAAATAATTCCATCGGGGCCGACCAGAAAGGTCGAAACACCACTGCTTCCGTGGGCGGCTGGGTAGGCCACGAGTGCAAAGCCACGCGACATCTTTCCTTTTGAGTCGACGTAGCTCATTGCTCCACCGCGAGCGTGAGCGCCCTGCGCAGTTAGGATCGCAAAGTGATAGCCGGAAAAAGGCTTCGGAGTTTGCAGGTTCTTAACGGAGTATCCCTCCGTACACGCCGCTGCAACCGCAGCTCCAAGCGGGCTCGCCGGCGCACCTTGAGCGCTTTCCCAATAGAGTCCGTCATGCTCGCCGGGTGTGCTAAAAAATCTGCGCGCAAACTGAGGCGCCTTGCCCTCGTGTGCTTGAAGATTTCGGTATTCATGCTGTGCCTGAACGTAACGATGCGCAACGCGAATAGCCTTCATCTCGTTCCGTCCGATCCTGCGATCGATAATCTCTTCCTTGCCTACGGCTGTGTCAAATCGCCATCCGTTGGCACGTCTGTAGAGTGCTATCGGAAATGGGTAGTGCTGTGCGCCCACCGTGAGAAACGCAAGGCGTTGGTTCTTCTGTGCTGGGTTCTGATTCGACGTTTCGATGATGTCGACCCCTTGATCCATCTGGGCTGCAAACGCCTTCAAATGCTCCTTGTCCGCCACCTCATCACCAGAGGAGATGATATCGGAGCTTTGCGGTCCGAAGATCTTTGCGAGAGCTACTTGGTCCTGTTTCTCTACGGCGTCGCGAAGGCTATCTGCGGCCTGATCTGGATCCCGGAACGTGTATTGACCACTCTCGAAGGTTGGATGTGACACGACACCCCGCGGGGTACATGCGGATGCAGTAACAGCGAGCAGGATAGCGAGGAGAGGGTTACAGGGGTTCTTGTTCATAGCAGATCCTAATTTTATGTGCTTTTGAGTAAGGGGTTGTTATCGACGAAATCCTCCGCCTCGAAATCCACCGAAACCGCCGCCTGAAAATCCGCCATCACCGAAGCGCTGGGCATTGAAGTTGTTTGAGTAGGTATTGTTCCGACTCCAGGCTCCTCGGTCTGCGTACGCAGAATTCCAGTCGTTATTGTGGGCCTCTGAAAACGCGCTGTTGCTCTGAGGACGCGAGTCAAAGATGTCATCGGCTCTTTCAGACGATGAAAAATTCCCGTCGTTTCGTGTGGAGGAGATATCTCCGTTTTTATCAGTGAATGTATCAGAGTTCACCTGACCATCTCGATTTACGTCGGTAACGGTTGCGTATCCGCCACTGGTGGTTCCATTAGAACCGCCAGCGCCGTGAATGGTGTACACCCCGTTGTCTGTTGCGACGGTACGAGAGAAGGTTCCGGCTGTACTATTTCCGTTACTGTAGCTCCACCCGTGTCCGCCGGCCACGCCATTGGGGCCAACAGCGCCACCCTGATATCCGTGGACCTCACCACCGTTTGCCAGCTGTGCTGAGTCGCTTCGACCGGCGTACGATGTGCCGTTCCATGTTTGGCCGGTTACCGCATGGTATGAGCCGTTGCTGTAGGCACTCCTCCATCCGTATCCAGGGGGATAATTCACAACGTTTCCTCCGGCCCAGTCGACGCTCGTTGCTGCGAGAGCATCTCCAACTGCCCATCCAGCTCCGAACTCAATCAGCGGATCGCCTCCCCATGCTGCGGGCTCGTTATACACAACCAGGGGGTCGTATTCCGGCAGGTACATAAGATTCGGATCGGTTGGATAGATCTGAATGTTGCTGTCGGTTGAGACAATCTGTTGCTGTGGAGTCGAAGTAAGGTTGCCGGCAGTCTTAGCTTGCTGACGCAACGCTTGGATCGCTTGGAGCACTGGACCCTGCTGTGCCAGGTAGGCGTGCCCGAGTTTGGTTGTCCATGCAATGTCCTTGGCCATCAATCCAATTACGGGAGGATAATGGGCAACCGCAATTACGCTGGCGTCCCACGGAGAGTCGTCGAACGATTGGCCGGGATTCATCTGAACTTGGAGGGCAGCTTGGGAGACCTGGTCGGGGTACGTAGCTGCTTGAAGGATCCGAGCCAGAAGGGGATCTGGGTAGAGAGCGATCGGAGCGACTAGGCTTTGGAGCTGCGAGGGTGTCTGAGCCTGTGCAAAGTCGCTTGAGTCGAGAGCGTCGTCAGCGCGAAGGGGGAGCGGGGCGCTCACCACGACGAGCGCTACGAGAGCTGCTCCAAAACTTCCGCGTACATATCGACCGAAGGGAAGGGGGTGCATATTCATAGGATCCTCACGATCTCTGATAGGGTGGACAAAGACGCGTGTAGTCTCGCCTTTTTGATCCAGTGTGTCTAAGGTAAAATAGGGCTCGATGGCTGAATACTCCCTTGCATTTGGCATCCCTGCGCTCGCGCGGATACCGCACAACATCAGGCTTTGTTGCGGTGGTCGTTGAGCCTGTTACATAGGAGCGATCCTATTGAAGTGACAGTCCGGGCCGAGCCCCGCGATACTGAGAGCCAACCACTATATTACCTTTGGCCGTTCGGGCAGGAACATGGATTACTCGCCCAGCATAGCTGAACCAAACTCTGAGGTGAGATTAGCCGGCATTTTTCATGAAACTGCGTCGCGAGAGCGCCGAGAGTGGTGATTGTTCGGGCCCGAAGGGCGAATTCAACAACGTATCTGCAGGGCGGAATCGTATCGAGATACCTTCCGGTCTGAAGGTAGTATCTGGGACCGAAAAAGCACCATTATCGACACTCGCAGTAGCAGGCTTCATGAAATATGCGAGTTAGGTCTCATTACTTCAGGATTTATTCATGCTAAAGAGCCCCTTCGCCCTGCTTCTCGCCATCACCGGTTTGTTGAAGTGCGTTGTCTTCTCCCTCGCACACCTAGTCGTCACTACTGTTGAGATTCGAGACCGGCTACCCAGGGGAAACGGAGAACTCCAAGATCAGAGTAAGCGTGCATCATTACTTTGCCTTCAGGGCGTGTGACCACACTTTTTCGGGTACGTTCACGTTAACGTGCACCAGCATGTTCACGTCCGGAAACAGCCTTTGTACCCACCGGATTCCACAAAAAGCCATTTTAAATATGACTCACCGCCTTATATAGCGATGGCAAGGGTGCTTGAGCAGGCGATCACGCCGAACACCGTGGTTATCTATGGCATCGGTGGTGGATATGAGCCAGGTAAGTTCCTCTTCCTGTTGCTTGACCAACTCGTGAGTAAAGGTGGTCGACCCAACCTCTATATACCCCTGTCCAAGGATGGACTTCGGCGTTTCCTCAAAAATCCCATGGTCGAGGGTGATCAGATATCACAGAGCCCACCGTGCAAGTGGACCAAACTCGACAGCCAGCTTGAGGAGAGCAACCCGGCTACAGAGCTGCAACACCTCACGGTGCTGATCATAGATGGACTTCATAATCCCCACAAAATAACGAGGCGATCGCACTTGCCTCAACGATGTGTGGAGCCCCGGTGATTCGTCGAGCAGAATCCACGGCCAATTCATCACAATGCAAGATGATTTCGATAGTAAGCGTCACGTGTCCAATTTCAGATAGGGTGCGGATTCCCGTCATAGTGTCGAGCCAATCATCTCATGGATGAAAGCTTCATCAGAGCCCTCCATTCGTGAGATTATGATTTATGCGAGCGCGCTCTCAGAGTAACTAAGAAGATAGCATCAACGCCCATTCCTCTTGTCGGTGCCTTCATCGTATCATGTGCTTGCTGGGCGTCAGCGATGACACAGACTACCTCAATGATACTCCAAGTTGTCCTCTAGAAATTGCGACAAATATGTGCGTGTGCGATACGTCTCCTCTCAGCAAATCGTCAGCCAAGCGACCGCTGCCTCACCGCCGCCCCTTTGTCAATGCAGCCCCCGCCTTCAATCAGAAGGTGGATTGAGCTTCACTTAAAGATTTGGGAGGCGGCCAAGCCGGACAGCCCGGTGTGGTGACGCCTGCCGCGCTGCGTAGTACTGCACCCGCGGTCGTAGCGGTTCAAGAGTGGTTGTGAGAGCTGCTTCGGGTTCTCCCTGGTATGCGCGGAGGCGGGGATGCTTGCAACATGGTGCAGTATCCCGAAGGGCGCGGCTGGTGCTCGTTCGTGCCGCTGCATTTATCACACCAAACCCCTTCTTTTTTTGAGCCTCGGGCTCCTGTGGCGTATCCTTTTGGCATAGCCTGAGAACGAGCGTAGCATGGCCAACACGGGAAAGATCACCAATCTGCAGGTAGTATGGTTTAAGCGTGACCTACGCCTGTCCGATCACGCTCCGCTCTCCACGGCAGCAGCCCTCGGCCCCACTCTTCCCGTGTACGTGTTTGAACCCGACATCTGGAGTGCTCCCGATATGAGCGCTCGTCATCGCTGGTGGGTAACTGAATCGGTTCATGAGCTACGTGAAAAGCTTGCAGATCTCGGGCAACCGCTCATTGTGCGATCGGGAGGAATCATCGCCGTGCTTGAGGAAATTCGGAGCTGCTTTGGAATGTTTACGTTGTGGTCGCATGAGGAGACCGGCAACGGACAGACCTATGGCCGAGATCGAGAGGTGCTGGCATGGTGCCGTGCGCACGGCATTGCTTGGAATGAGTGTCGGCAGAATGGGGTAATACGACGGTTGAAGAGTCGCGACCATTGGAGTGAACGTTGGGAGGAGGTGATGGCAACACCGAGAGTCGATCATCCCCAGGGTCTGAGGCGAATCGCAATTGATATTGGAGAGATGCCCGATTTCCCATCAGACTTTACCCCATCAGTGCTACATCAACTTCCAGGAGAGCGCGCTGGAACGCAATGTCTGCAGTCGTTTCTCCGCCATCGAGGAGAGGTCTACTCTGGTGGGATATCAAGTCCTCTGACAGCGGCTCAGCACGGCTCTCGATTAAGTCCGTACCTTGCGTGGGGCAACCTCTCGATGCGGCAGGTTGTTCAGGCAACCCGTGAGCGACAGGCTCAGCTCCGCGATGCACCACCGGAGCTCCGTGGTAATTGGCTCAGATCCCTACGCGCCTTTGACTCGCGGCTCCACTGGCACTGCCATTTTATTCAGAAGCTTGAGAGCGAACCGGAGATCGAATTCGAGTGCTTTGTGCGCTCGCTCAACGCGATGCGTGCCAACTCCGGAAACGAGGTGTATTTGGATGCGTGGTCTAACGGTAATACCGGCTATCCCTTTGTGGATGCGTGCATGCGCTACCTGCAAGCTACGGGGTGGCTTAATTTTCGCATGCGCGCGATGCTCGTGAGCTTTGCTGCCTACGATCTCTTCCTTGATTGGAGGTCCTTTGCTCATTTTCTCGCCCAGCAGTTTCTGGATTATGAGCCGGGCATTCACTATCCGCAGATTCAGATGCAATCAGGGACAACGGGGATCAATACGATTCGGATCTACGACCCGGTAAAACAGGGGTACGATCACGACCCGAGTGGTGACTTCGTTCGGCGATGGGTTCCAGAGCTTGCACTCATTCCGGGTAAAGTAGTGCATGAGCCGTGGAAACTCTCTCCCTTGGAGCAGAAAGAATACGGCTTTGTTCCAGGGCGTGGCTATCCGCACCGGATCATCGATCACAGCGTAGCAGTGCGTGCTGCTAAGGACGCTGTGCAAGCCTTTCGGCAAAGGGCAGAGACGAAGGAATCTGCGCGCGCCATCCTGAAGCGTCATGGGAGTCGTTCCCGTTCGGGTCGCAGAGGACGAGGAACTCGCGGCGCTCGACAGGTGCCTATCAAATGTAATCAATACACTCTTTTTGGGAGTACAGAGGAGCCATGAGACCAGATCTCGTAGTAACCAAGGATGATGTTGCACGGCTGACTCGAGGCAAAGCATCGAAGAACCGATGCGGCAGTCGACAGATTCGACACCGTCTTCGTCTCGATGAGCTTGAGCGTATGTCGATAGCTCGGTCGCGTGGATACCTGCTCGTCACTCCGTCTACCCGCGCGGCTCTGCGGAATGCTTGGTACCTCGATTGTGTAGCAGCTTCGCGCCCGTGCATCTACGTGGAGCGAACGGACACTGGCTATCACCTCTCTGGCATTGAAGACGGGAGGTCGGTCTATGCAGAGGTATCGCCGGAGCAGTTGAAAGAGCGTTTCACCCCGTCTCCGGATGAACGAAAAGTTTTTGCTCGGAGCAGTGCGTTAACTGCAGGAGATGAGGCCTGATCGATGTCTACTCGGAGTGAGGCCCTGGCACAGGTGGAATCGTTTCTTGAGCGGGTACCTCTCTACGAGCGCACTCGCAATTATGACCGTGTCGGCCATCAGAATGTTTCTCGCCTCTCGTATTGGATTCGATATCGGGTCATATCTGAGGAGGAAGTTGTTGAAGCCGTACGCGCTCGCTATTCATTTGCCGTCTCACAGAAGTTTCTACAGGAGATATTGTGGCGAAGCTATTGGAAGGGGTGGCTTGAGATGCGACCCTCGGTGTGGGCTCGTTACACCGATGACGTTGGTCGTCTTTCGCGCGAGAACCTACAGAACGCCGCGTACTATGCCGCATGTGAGGGGCGAACCGCGCTTCCTTTTTTTAATGATTGGGTCAGAGAGCTCATCGATACAGGGTACCTTCACAACCACACCAGAATGTGGTTTGCAAGTGTGTGGATCTTCACCCTGCGCCTACCCTGGCAACTAGGCGCTACCTTCATGTACCATCACCTGCTCGATGGTGACCCGGCATCGAACACGTTATCGTGGCGTTGGGTTGGCGGACTTCACACGGCGGGAAAAATCTATGTCGCCCGTCCTGAGAATATTGCAACCTACTCGGATAATCGGTGGACTCCGGACCCTGGAGATCTCAATCGAGAGCCGCAACCACTTCCGTTTGATGGCTCGCACGATCCCACTCCGCTCAGAACGGTCTCGACTACGCCTCCAGGCGACCGCGGCCTGGTTCTTATCCATGACGACGATCTCTCAGCTGACTTTTCGTCGACATTCGCGTCATCCAAGCTTCAGTACGCAGTGCTTGATGGTGTGCGAGTGCACCAGAGTGAGCGAGTAAACGCCCATGTTCGTGGTCTGCGAAACGATGCAGCGAAACGCACAGGGGCGCGCGTGGTTCGATCGGCTGAGGAGCTCACAACCTATGCACGACGTCTTGGCGTCACGGCAATACACTCGATGCTTCCCCCGATTGGATTTGAGGGGTCTTCGCTTCAGCAGCTCGCAGCAGAGCTAGATACAGTAGGAGTGCCTATCGTATGGCACCGCAGACCATGGGACGAGCGCTACATGCCACTTGCTCGCGGTGGGTTCTTCCGATTTTGGGAGGAAGTACGCCAAGGACTACA
>JBIJBZ010000262.1:0-3325 GCA_044344945.1 Bdellovibrionota bacterium
TGATCTGGACCGCGGAGCTTCTAGCTCCGCATTTTTCATGACACTGCTTCGCGAGAGCGCCGAGAGTGGTGATTGTTCGGGCCCGAAGGGCGAATTCAACTAAGTATCTGCAGGGCGGAGTCGTATGGAGATACCTTCCGGTCTGAAGATAGTCTTTTGGACCGAAAAAGTACCATTATCGGCGCTCGCAGTAGCAGGCTTCATGAAATATGCGGGCTAACCGGAGTCATTCTCGGAAGCGGGTGAGCCCCGCGAGGCTGCTCCTCGAATATCCACAAGATCCTGTCGGGCCGAGCAGCGCTCTCGCACATCACACTTTGCACACTTCTTCGGATGAGGGGTGGGTCTCGGGGGCGCTCCGTCTAAGATGCGCCGCATTTCCCTGATCAGGCCCGAGACCCAGGCCTGCTTGTTCTCTGAGTTTTCAACCTTAATCCGACGACACGATGGACCGAGTAGCAGATATCCATGCGGTGGGCGCTCTCCTTCAAACTCCTCAACTAGTCGCATGTACACGAGAAGCTGAACGACGTACCTATCACGCAACTTTTTTGCTAGTGGCTTACGCTCAACCGGAATCACCTTGCCGTTCTCTTCAATAATAGCATCTGGCCGTCCGGCTATTCCTTGCGCTTGAGAGATATACTCCCTATCGGGGAGCATAGCGCTACCATCGATTGCCAACGCAATCTCTTCGGGCGAGAAACCCGCTCCAGCGTGCCTTCTTTTAACCTCTTTCCGGAATGATCCGATCAGCCACAACGTTGTTACCACGAGAAGCACGAGCTGCAGCCCCCTACTCCTCCAGGACAATTGGAAGAGTTCCTGCAACGGTACCCGGGACGAGTTGATGGTCATGAACACTACCATCATACTGCACAGTAGCACCGCCAGGAGTCGGATGGCCGAGCTTAATCGCAGTGACTCTTCAAATAATTGAGACCAGTCAGAGTGAAGGCGTTGCCCGAGAAGGCTCTCGAGGCTCGCCGGTTTAGAGGCGCCACGCTTATTCCACTTTAAATCCCACGATTGAGGACACACCGAGAATACACTGATCTCGCCAGCTGAGAGGATATACGAACCATCTGCGCTCTTCCTTGCCACTGAATATCCTACTCACATGTGAGTTACCGCTGTCTGGGTCCTTAATGCAGACTCGAATCCTTCACGCGGCCGACGGAAAAAACCTTCCGCGCCATCGCTCTAAAAACTCCCAAGGCACGCCCCCACCCCATCTGGGTGTGGGCAGTGCGCGCCTCACCCGAAATCCCGCTCTCTCGAATGCAGGTTTCCACCTGTTCCTCACCCAAACACGCTATCTTCTCAAACTCGTCCAAGCCGAGATGCGGCAAATGCGCTGTTTCGAGGAGGAATTGCACCTCCGGCGCCTGATGATTGGTGAGCCGCCAAAAAGCGTACCGACCACACGCCGTCAAAAAGTCACACCGAACCTTGAAGTGTTTTCCGCCGTGCGCGGCTCGAACCTTGATGTTGAAATCGTGCCGGTCCTCCAACAAAAAATTCTTCTCAAGGGCCTCTATCCACCGCCGACGCGCACGATAGGCAGTCACCTCATCAAGATACACCCCTGACAGCACCAAACGGTCGGAGTCGTACCATAAGCCCACCCCCTCTAGACCTCTCTCTCGACTTTCAAAGATATCTCGTCCGTGATCGTACATGCGCAACCCTTACCTTGCTATTGAATCAAAGTGGCGACCTCAAACCAGAGGCTCCACTTCCCGACCTACCTGGTAATCGACCACTACGGGGCACAGCTTGATGAATCCGTGTGCCTGATTTTGTGCGACATCCCCGGTGCCTCGAAATTCTCACCCCTCCGAGATGAGGGGTTACCAGCAAGAGCTGTAAAAACAACAGGTTAAAGCAGGCAAGCTCAGGGAGAGCCGCCAGCTAAAAACTGAGGGGAATGTGTGACAGGTTCCTACCTTTCTGATATGCTTCCCCAGTATTCTTAACCAGTTGGGCGTATTCGAAACACCGCCCCACGCTGGTTTCACTAAAAATCATTGTGTAGTTTTTCACGCAGGAAGTTATTTCATATGAGAGGAAGAGGAAATCAGAGACGCTCTCACCGAGGGAGCGGCGGACGCTCTCGTGGGCGTTCACATCGAGGTCGAGGAGATCGACATTCACGACGTCATCCACGTCAAAGCGCAGAGAGTGGCAATCAACGCGAGCGTATTGCGATTGAAAGTGGCGATCTCGTGCTGATCGACCAGTTCATGTTGGCCAATCCACAGTTCATCGAGAAGATGTCAGCGATCGTCGATGAGGGTGCCGAGGCCAAGAGCAATCTCATTCAGGAGTACGGTGGACGCGTTATCAACGTTACGTGCGGAACATACCGTATCGAGCGAGATCCGTTCGCGTACACAATCGTTGTTCACCCGGAAGGAGACTCAACCGAGGCTCCAGAGGTTGTGAAGGATGCTACCGAGACGCTTGGCGAGATAAACGTCGATACGCGTTGCCTTGCGATGCTCGACAGGGAGCTTCTTGATGACACCTCCCTCCTTGAGCGCTACCAGCAACTCTGGTTCAGCGGACAGGACAAGGCGTGCCGAGATCTGCTTCGCGACAACGGCGGTGCCGTACGATACGGATTCCGTCGCGATGGAGACGAACTGAGCATATTCCAGGTTCCCGGCGAGGACATCATCTGCCTCTGGCCGAAGAACATGGAGAGCCTACAAGCTGAAGAGGCACCAGCCGCTGAGCAACAGGTGTAATTGGCCTGTTCATGCGCCTGTAATCCTCTTCTTCAGGAATGGGATTTCACCGGTCAGGTACCCGTCGATAAGAATCGTAGGGACCTCGACCGGTGATTTTTTTGTAGGAAGACTACTTCGTACTAAAACCACTGTATCGCAGGGTCGTCTTTTTGCTGGATTGGCCTTACACTAGGGTCGTATGTTACGGCTTATAGAGCGCGCCTTCATCTTTAAACCCGACTTCGTTGACCATGGAGCCCTTCACAACAGGAAGCATGAGCGCTTTCGCTTTGGTAGCTCAGCTGGGCTCGATCTTGATGCCGTCTGGTTGCCTCAAGACTCGCGGCGAGTAGCGCTCTTCCTTCACGGCAATCGGCACAATCTTACCAAGTTTGCTGACCACTATGCCCTATTTCAAAGTCTGAATGTATCCTGCCTTGCGTTTGACTACCCTGGGTACGGAACAAGTTCCGGCACACCTTCAGAGGAGAGCTTCTATCGGAGCGCTCATGCCGCATACATTCACCTCAGGGAGCAACGAGGATTCGCTCCTTCGCAAATCCTCGTGTACGGATTCTCTCTCGGCGGAG
>JBIJBZ010000104.1:0-11599 GCA_044344945.1 Bdellovibrionota bacterium
AGCCTGAGAAATGAAATTATAAGCCTCGTACAAAAGTGGTAAGTCGCTACATTCGCAGAAGTAGTGCGGGCCCAGAATATGGGTAGCGCTTTACTCACAAGTAAGTGTTCCTTTCACTTCGATTACTTACGGGCGGAGAGGGATTCTTTTAGGGGTCTACATAGAAACTATCCATCACACCCCGTCAAAAAGGGAATCCCGCCGGAGATACTCCTGTGCGAAATCGACCAGATGATTATGGAGGAAATCAGCGATCCGACCTACTTCTGCTTCGCACTCCTCACCAGGGGAGATCCTAATAAAGGGTGGCATTTTCGATTCCCAGCACCAGCCCAGCACATTCAGGGTTGTCCATGGAAAGCCGAAGCTTTCGCAGTAAGTTAAGGGAACATCAAGCATATGCGCTCGCTCGATTACAGATGATGCGTAGTCGTAGTAGGGACGCATGTTGAGAGCATGGCGCGCGGCGCCCGCAAAGGCGAGGTCCAGGGTGATAAGTCCGCCAGCTAACGGGAGAGCGACGCCCGTTTCACCATGGCTTGGTAAGCCTGCTGTGGGGCAGAAGACCGTCACCAAATCACGGAGCTGCTCTGATGAGGCTAGCCGATGGGCTATCAAAGCTCCGTTTCGACGGAGTCGTGTCTGGCGTTTTTCTAGCCGCTCTCGCGTGAACGATGGCAACGTCACAGCGGTACAGTCGTACAAACAGTATCCCCCCATATAGCTGAGCTGTCGCATATGCTCAGCCAAGGCCCTTCGCACCACAACGGCGCCGGCAGTTCCTATATCAAGGCCGAGCTGAAGATACTTGTAACCTGAAAAGATATAATACACCTCCACCCCCGGGATCTGCTCTCGAAATGGGTTCACACACCCGGGGGTTAGCGTTTCGTCGAGCACTATGTGGACTGTCTTTCCGAGGGAAAGACCTCCGATGGCTTTAATGATTCCATAAGTATCCAAAATCTCAGTACCCAGACCATTCTGCATGGTTTCAAGCATCACTACGTCGGGAGCGAGATCACGAATACGCTCTATGATCGCGGCGGCGGACCGATGTTCCTCCATGACCTCGGTGAATAGCCGCTTGTTTCGGAACTGAAGGATGTTGGTTTCGGCATAGGTAAACCGTGGCACGAATACAACAGCCCCTGGACCAAGAACCTCCGAGGTTAAGTAGTTCTCCACCAAACTATAAGCGGCCATACCCGACGAAGTCACTATTAGCTCGCATCTCATCTGATCGAACTCGAGAAGCTGCAACCAACGGTCCGCGACCGAATCTCGCCACACATTGGAGGCCCGCACATAGTTCGACTGCTTCCCAACGCCACCATAAAGACCAGCCGGAAAGACGTTCAAGTCTCGTGATTGCAAGTAGGGAGGCGACATCATCGAAACGCTCTTCACCAGGGAAGGCTTGAGAGCGCAGAAAGAGCGAAACCGCATAATCAGTTCTCGGAACCACTCTGTGTGAGCAATCGGTTGACCCACTGCTTCCCCAATCCTCTCCTCCATCTGCACAGTGATGGCGTACATCCTTTCTGTAAGGGCTGTCGCTTCCGCGTATCCAATGTCGTCAATGCGTCGGCCCAAATTCTCTGCCCGCTCTACATATGCGAGCAACTCCCGCCTGAAATTCACCAGAAAGTTGCGGGCCTCCTGTACTCTTTCACGGAAATACACACGATCATCCTCGATGTCTCCGAGAAGACCAGAGAGTGCCTCCGTTATATGATCGCAATTTGAGCCCATCAGCTGGCGCTTGCCTCCGCTATAATTTGGCGAGCACACAGGTATCCTGGCATTCCAGATACGCAGCCTCCGGGATACGAGCCTGCTCCTGTTAGATAGACGGAGCGAACTGGGGTCTTGTACCCAGCTACCTCAGCGAAAGGACGAGAGTCCAACGCGTGTTCGGTAGAGCTTCTCAAATGAAAACAGCAGCCCGACCGTAAGCCATAGTCCAGCGCCAGATCATGGGGAGTGATGAGTCGATAATCATCGATCAGACTCGGAAGATCCGGCGACCAGCGCGACAGACTATGAATACAGTCCCTATACAGCTGCTCTCGTGCCTGAGGGGTAGTGAGCGTTGAATCGACACTCTGGATGATTACAGTGAGGACATGCCCATTCCCCTTGGTGACGGTAGCATCTACGCTCGAAAAGACATTGCAAGCCAAGTTCGGTAAGACGAGAGGAATCCCTCGCTTGCTTTGCGTGAAGCGCTCCTCCAATTCTTCTGCCGTCAGAGAAAAGTCGAAGGCGCCCGAATATCTTTCTGAACCGACTCTCCCGATCTCGGAGAGGATTGGAAACTCAGGCAGAACGCGCGTCTTGAGGTGAAGTACTCCATAGGTCGACGTCGCTTCATTTGATTCGATCGCGCTGTGCAAGGACAGGGGGAGGTCGTGAGCGTGCCGACGCAGCAAAAACTTGTAGGCGGTAACGGGATCGGTGGCCAGGACTACTGTATCGAACTCCTGCTCTCGCCCATCACTCGTGACGATATTCACCCGCTCACGACTTTCGAGGAGGTCTACGGCAGTTCCCGGAACGAGAGTCACGCCAAGTCGCATTGCTTCCGCCACAAGCGCATCGGCTAACGAACCCATGCCGCCCTCGACATATCCCCACGCCGCGGGTTCTCCAAAAGATTCAGCTGTACAATAGTAGATTAACTCGAAGAGTGACGAGGCACTGAAGGGATGAGAGCCGCTCATGGTTAGGATCGCCGACAACAGAGATGGGTGTCTAACTCGGGTCCGCGCAAAGTCGAAAAGACTCTCTTCGAACACCGAGTCCGCTAAATCGCCCAGCCTAGCCGCGTGAAGCTGGTCCTTGAAGCGCGCCTGTGTGTAGCCGAGATTCGCCGTACCAGACGCCAGAATAGCTCCTGCCGACTCAATCTTCTCCCAGAAATTGCTCCACTCTCGCAGGTCCTCATCCGAGAGTCCTTGCACCTGGAAGAAGTGCGCATCTCCCTGTGTTCCATTCTTGAAGGTGAATGCGTCGCCATTTGAGATAATGTGGGATGCGTATTTCGGACGGAATATCCTGAACCCGTGTTGGGCAAGATTTAGGTCTCGCATAATGTGAAGTCGGAGCATACCGCTTCGATTTGCGAGTGACGACACTCGGCAGCCTGGGAAAAGGCTCTCCGAACAAGCCAGCCCTCCGAATATAGGTCGTCTTTCGAACACAGTGACGGAGCGCCCGGCCCTCGCAAGGTAACATGCCGTGACGAGACCGTTGTGACCACCACCTACCACCGCGATACTCGTCATGGTCCTCCTCTCTCGCTAAAGGCAATCGGCTTACACCGCCAGAATCGATGGCGCTACTTGAACACCCCGCATTCCCTTTTCGAGAGAAAATGCGCGATAGCCACGCTCGGTTAGGTAGGCAACATGCTTCTTCGTCTTTTCGCCAACGGCGCAGACTAGAAGTATCGGCCTGTCTTCCGAAAAAGGACGTGAGTCATCGATCATCTGTTCGAAGATCGGTTGTGGGATGTTTATTGCGCCGCCAATTCTGCTCAAGTTGAACGCAATCTTCGAGCGCACGTCGATGATGAGAGGATTGTATTCGGCGATCCAAGCCTCCAGGGCCGAGGGCTGAATGCTCGGGCTCGTTTGAAAAGGATTGTAGTCGAACGCCGCGAATGAGTTTGGCTTCGGCGTCTCCCTAAAAACCTCTGGGCTACGTTCCCGAATGTATGAGTAATACCATTCAACTCGGTCACACGCCAAGAACACCGCCGTCACATTGCCTTCAATGTTGGGAAGACTCTCTTTCAGATACAGCAAGGCTCCAAGGTAGTTAGCGCCACTCGACGGACCGCACAAGAGACCGACCTTACGGTTCAACTCCATCATCGCGTCGACTGCCTGCTTTTCGCGCAACGGAATGACAGTGTCGTAGTTCTCCTTCTCGAAGAGCCCTGATTCCCACATCTGATCGAGCGAGCGGATACCTGGGATGAAATGGCCCTTCTCGGCTGTTACCCCGACGCAGGTCGTGTTTGGATTCGCTTCCTTTAAGCGCCGGTTGATGCCAAGGGAAGAACCGGTGGTGCCTAAACCTCCGAAGTAAAAGTCTATAGGACCCAAGTCGCGAACGATCTCTGCTCCGGTCGTTTCGTAATGAATCGCCATGTTCTTCTTATTCGTGAACTGCGATGGAAAAAAGTATTTACCCGGATTATTTTGCACCGCCTTCTGGATCAAGTACTGCGGGTCATTCGGGTCGTTTGGGTCGAAGCAGTCGCTGGCGGACGCGAACTCCTCCACTTCAGCACCAAGATGCACCATAGCATCCCGCTGCTCGCGGACCCGAGCCAAGCCCGTGACGAGCCGCACGCCCAGTCCATACGTACCAGCGATTGCTTGAAGAGCCTTTGCTGTATTGCCACTCGAATTCTCGACTATCGTCTTGCCCGATGCCTTCAGCTCGTCGATCTCATCCCGGATGATACCCCAAGCCGTTCGGTCCTTGAGAGAACCAAATGGATTCAGCATCTCAAGCTTCGCGTACAGTGTAACTCGTTCGAGGCCATGCACCTCGGCGGGTATCTTCAAGAGCGGGGTGTTACCTATCAGGTCGGTGATTCTCTCTGCAATCATGCAAGCTCTCCGTCAAAGAACGCCGAAGCGAGGGGGTGATACTTTTCGTCATCGGTAAACTCGAACTTGCCTTGATGCCGTGACACTGCGACTTTGCGAGCGATGTTCTGATGCAGCGTAGACGACTCAATGAAGTCCATCATGTACGAGCCGGTGTTAATGAACGCCACGAGATCTCCCGAATCCGGAAGGAACTCAGGAAAGGTCTTGTTGTACTGAATAATGTCGTACGAAACACACAGATTTCCTACGTAGTATACGCCCTCGGGGCATTGATTTCGCCGCCGTTCTCCGCGGTACAAAACCACAGGCTCCGTCAGAAGCTTTTGATGTGTCGAGTGGACGTTAGAGCGGTTCATCTCGAGCATGACCAGATTCTCGCCATACACGGACTTCTTGACGTGAGAGACCCGGCCAATCGAGATCCCCGTCTGATCGAGCAGCGCTCGCCCGGGCTCAATGTAGAGCTCAATCGGCGCCTCCGCCAGGATCGTTGCGGCGGTTTCTCCTCCAAACTCCGGAAGCGGCGCAGTCAATGTCCTCTCCAAGTCTTGTTCCCCGAACGGGGCCATGAAGTGGTCCATGAAGTTCGGAGCCCCGGCGATGAGCCCGTTCTGGTTTCGATATCCCAGGCCGCTGTCGTTCCAGGAAAGCTGAAACGAGGGGTCGAGCACCGAAGCCTTAAGAGCATCGGTATATCGGCGCCACTCTTCTGGCGACTCTGCATACTGGATGTGGAAGCCTCCGCCAATATTGAGCCCACGCGGCTTAAGGCCACGCTCCATCGCCACGAAGGTACACTTGAGCGCTTGCTCGATGATGACTACTCGTTGCTCGCTACTCGCATCTGCCACGTAGTAGGAAAATCCTATGAAATCGAAGTGATCGAGGTGTTTTTCGAGAAAATCAAGCACCTCGCTCAGGTTCGAAGTGTGGATTCCGAACGTGCCGTCCTGCTTCGTGAAGTTAATCCGCGTAGATCGGAATCCGCTCAGGCGCACGAAGATCCTAGTGCGCTCCCGCAGATTCATAGCCCTCCGCAGGCTGACAGCCGCACGGAGTTCTTCCATATTATCCACGTTTAGTACTACCCCGTGTTGAAGGGCTAGCGAGAGGTACTCCAAGCTCTTCGGGCCGGTCACTTCGATTCTATCGCGGTTGAATCCTGCGCCAAGAATTTTGATCAAGGCTTGCTCGGACGAGACATCCGCCCAGCAGTCAGCGAGGGATGCGCGCCGTTTTATGGCATGAGACTTATTCGGTTTCGTGGTGAAGATAACCTCACCCGTCAGATGGTGTTTGGCGTACACCGATCGAAATCGGGCTATGTTCTCAGCTACGGCGTCCGGAAACACGATATTCAGCGGCGACCCAAACGCATGCGTCAGGTCGTGCACAAGAGCCTGCTGCGCTAGGAACTCTTGCACAAGCGGAGACATTTTCGGCCGGAGCCGCGGCGGCCATGACGGCGCCGTCTCGGACGATTGCACGTTTCCGAGTGTCTCTGTCCCTAACATTGCGCCTGGACTCCATTAGCCCAAAGAACTGACTCATACGAGAACTCAGGGTCTACCTGACTCATAGGATCGACCCCCAGCCAGCGTTCTCCCCAGCTTTTGGCCACAATCTCGTGATACTGAATGCCAACCTTGAGGTAGCGACTCCAGTCCCTGGGCGCTTGATCGAGGAGCTGCTTTAGAGTGTTCAGAATCTGAACATTCCCCGGCTCAAGCTGACGGATGTCGAGTGACTCACCACGATCAATCCGGCGGATGAACTCCGACGTCTGAAACGCTCCGATCCAAGAGTCGCCCACTCGTGCCTTGATGAAGTCGACATCGGCCTCGTTAACGATCTTGTTACCAACGACTTTTACCGACAGACCGAACGGCTGTAGGTACTCGGTAACTTGGTCGAAAACAGCCACCGACTTCACCGTGGGCTCGACTACGAGCACTATAACGTCGTAGCGGGACGCGATACCGGACGAGGCGAAGGGATCCGCTCCGGCTACCATGTCGCCGACAACGTACTGCCCCGGGCCATCGATAAGGTGATTGAGAAAAATGCCCTCGGCGCCAGTATACCGATGATAGCACGTTGTCCCCACGTCTTCCTTAGAGTGCCCTCCAATTGAAATAAATGTCACGTTGTCGCGCACCAAAGCGTAATGCGCGAGTATGGGATTGTTACGATCGCCGAACGGAATGAAGCCTGAGCCGCGCCCCGGAGGCATCGATTCCGTGATGTGTTCGGTAGAAGCGATTCTTGGGTTGGTCCCCTTTACATACTCCTTTAAGCGGCCTTGGTCGTTCCCGAGTTTAGGCAGACTGCGCACCTCGATTGGTGTAAGACCTATGGCAGCGCCGAGGTGCTGGTTGATATCGCCGTCGATCGCCATCACCTGATTATCCTCAGCAAGTAACCAACGTATAAATACCGAAGCTAACGTTGTTTTACCACTACCACCCTTGCCGCAGAATGCTATTCTCATGATACAAATTCTTTAAAATTAACCATTTATGAAATAATTGCTGAACTTTGATGGCAAGAGGGTACGCTATCTTTGAATCTAAATCAATCCCTCTATATGCCAAACACGAGTCGCAGTAGTATTTAAGCCCCTCGGAGTATAATGATGGCTGCTCCAATGTGCTGAGCCGCTGCTTTGGCTTGGTCCAATGTAGTAGACCGCCCAAACGTTATCCTGACGCTTTCCTCTATGGCCGCTGATTCAAGCCCTAGAGATGTCAACGTCGCAGAAGGCTTGTTCCCTTCGCGAGAGCAGGCCGACCCGCGACTGATACAGATACTGTCCAGCTTGTCGAGAAGTGTCTCAGCAGGGATTCCCGGGAAGCGAAGGTTAAGGTTGTGAGGAACACGAGTATCCATGCAGCCGTTGAGCAAGGGACTTTCGTTAGCGAACTCTCGAAGCGATTTCAAAAAGACATCCCTCAATGCACGAGCCTGCTGCCACTCTACGGCCTGTCCTTCGACTGAAAGCTCAACGGCCCTTGCCAACCCAGCGCACAGCTCTACTGGGAGAGTTCCCGAGCGAAGACCGAATTGCTGTCCACCGCCAAGAATTAACGGTTGTAACAGCGTGGCGACGGAGTTTCGTACGATCAATGCCCCAATTCCTTTTGGTCCGTAACACTTGTGTCCGGATATAGTGAAGAGATCGGTGCCCCATTTGGCGATATCGATAGGGATACGACCTACTGCTTGAGACGCGTCGGTGTGAACGATAGCGCCGTAGCGGTGGGCAATAGCTGCCGCCGTCTCTACTGGTTGGACCGTTCCGATCTCATTATTCACGGCCATCAGAGAAACGATTCCCGTTTCCTGATTGCAAGCACGCTCGATAGCGTGCGACTCCACGACGCCTCGCGGGGAGACTTCAATCTCCTGCACTTTGGCCCCTCGGGACACGAGTTCACCAATGACCTCGCGGACACATGGATGCTCGAAGCGACTAGCAGCAACTCCGCACTTACCGCGAGAGATTGAGTGCTCCCACAGACCACGGAGAGCCAGGTTATTCGCCTCTGTGGCCCCAGACGTAAAGACGACACTGTAATCAGGAGCTCGAAGAGCATTAAGAATACGGGTGGCTGCCTTGGAAGCCACCTCCGCGGCCCTCCACGCAAGCGCATGCTCTTTGCTATGAGGGTTTGCGAACGAAGTCCGAGCCACCTCCACAACCTCCGCGAGTACACGCTCATCCATCGGGGTGCTCGCATTATAGTCGAGATATAACGGATCGGTTGTCATATGAACACAAGTGTTACACCAAGAGTGATACCAGTCAAACCAAGCGTTAGACGTGTAAGATAGTTCTGATTGAGAGATTACTCGAAATAGTTCACTACTCACTATCAACTTGAGGGATACACCCATCACTTTGCGAGGGGATTCACAAAGTTCACACAACACGTAGTACGACTCTCCGCATCGTCGCTAACGCTCCGCGGCGGGACCAGCTTCGAGCCGTCTCCTGATGACTTCTAAAACCCGCTTCCTCTGTGACGGAACAGACGGCGTGTATGTTAAAGGCTACTTTTCGCACCTTAGCAGCACATCTTCGCCTCGGCTTGGCGCGTTGAGGTCCAGGGCAGGGATATACACTCCCGATTGTAACCATCCCTTAATGCCATCTCCGGGATACAAATTCGGCTCACCAGCCCAGGTCAGGCACTTAGAGCGGCTAACAAAAAGACGCTCGGTTTGCCTCCTCATAAAGCATGAGCACAAACGCAGCGTTGGTTGTCAGTACTTTCCGTCAACACGGAAATACATGGCAGGTAAGGCGCGCCGCTAATGGACGGCTCAACTTTCCCGTACTTTATCTTGGCGCGCTCGACACCTCATACTTTGATTACGAATCAAAGAATCTTGATTATGATTTCATCCCAATAATTGAAAAGTTAGTCGTCTATCACACCATCTTTTTGGTAAGCCCTGTATCTTGGCATCGCGTCAGCGCGCAAATCACAACCTTTAGCCCGCATTTTTCATGAAACTACGTCGCGAGAGCGCCGAGAGTGGTGATTGTTCGGGCCCGCAGGGCGAATTCAACAAAGTACTTTGCAGGGTGGAATCGTGTCGAGATACCTTCTGGTCTGAGATAGTCTTTTGGACCGAAAAAGTACCATTATCGGCGCTCGCAGGAGCAGGCTTCATGAAATACGCGGGTTTAGTGACAGCTTGGGTGACCTCCGTGGTCCTCGTAAGGATCTCAGTCGAAAAATGAGGGGCGAGGGAGTGATCTTGATGGCATCCGGCTCCACGGATGAGCGGATTCCTGCGTGTATAGCGGAGATGCTTCAGCTCACCTGCTACTACCTTGGAATGAGATACGAGGGTTCCCACTATTCGCGGATCGTTAAGTCTCTAGTGATTGACACCGAGACTATCTGCCCCGCGCGAAGTTTTCTTGAGGCGTCCGCAAACGCTCGTCCGTAACAATTGACGCTTACGTATCGCCTGACGACTATAGGCGTGGACGCGGCACCAGGTATCTGCCCTTTCCAGATCAAAGGTGTAAGAGAAGCGGAGGTACCCCTCATCAAAAAATAGGGGTCTTCGTGGAATCGAGTGGGTAGAATTGGCGTTTCCGGACGTGAACATGGCTCGTACACGTAAGAACCTCGCTTTTAGCTGGAACCTCAGCGGGTTATGCCATAGCCTTGCCCGCTACTGACCACTAATTCCGTCGATGAGCCTTAGATTATTCACGAAGCTCGCCATAACTAACTAGAGAGTCTTCGTGTTTTCGAGTGGGCGGAAGGTTTGGTTATAGCGGCTAAACTTCTTATGTAATGGGTAAATCATCTGTCCCCGCGGGCACATATCGAGGCAGGCGAGTGTAGCCACTCGGAACTGCGATGAGCCTGGATAGATTTGACTAAGACCAAAATCGCGCTATATAATGTAAAAAGTACGCAGCATTTACCTAAGGGGGTATCAATGAGAAAAATAAATACAATTAGCTATTTAGCGATTTTACTAGGATGCGTTGCCTCGTTAGCAAGCGTATCGGAGGCTCAGGATTACGACAGACAGCGTAAAGCTGCGATGAGCGAAATTAAGCAGTTTTTCAATAAGCAGTTCGTAGTTACAGGAACACCGGTCAGGAATTTCGGCCCTGAGTGGCTCAATGATGTCCCCCCCTGGTTAGCTGGCAAGAAAGTAGTTGGATGTCCTGCGCAGTCACTAACTCCAGTGACCGATTCAAAGCAGGTGATCTTCAGATCGACTCGTCCCACGCAGTGGGCTGGGGGGCTTGATGGCCTAAACGTTCCCACCAGAAATATCAACGGCGCGAAAGGGGGTGGATTGGCTGTTCCGAGGAATTCGACAGCGCGTCTCAATACGCCCCTCGAAGCCCCGGAATTCGAATACGAATTTAATGGGATTTGGGACGTACGGCGAGGGTTGGTAGATGCAGCTGCGGAGGAATTTGCACGTTGCTTCAACACCCTACCCCCCGGTGCTTACGAGGTGGCTGAGCTTCAGCGGCTCTGCCCGTATCGTGAAGTTACCCGCGAGCAACAGGGCCAAACATGTGTTGCATCAGTTCAAGGCGTGATCGGTAAACCTCTTAATGACGGGAGTGGGTATGAGGCCTCGATAATCGAAACTACCTTCTGTGATTTCGTTGGTGTGGAGGGATATAGCAGGAGCAACGAAGGATTCAACCCCTGCTATTTCACTGAATATCGAGGTGTAGCGCAGATATCATCAGACTTTATAGCTCCGACTGAGACTCAGGTTAAGATCAGCGCGGCGAAGAAGAGGCTGGTTTCGCGGTGCGCGAAAGGTGGATCCAAGTCGAAGCGTCGACCAGCTAAGATTAGGTCATGTGTAGCTAGTGGCATGGCACGAGCAATGGCTGGAGTACGCTAGCTCGTATTTTTCGCGACTCTCGCCATGTAGGGCCCGAATATTGTGTGCGCGTGCAATGTTCGGGCCCCTTAATCTGGTACGCCCTAACTACCTAATTGTCTCATTTTCTGCAGGTATTCAGCCGTAACGCTATTCCCGGCTAGTTGGGCTGTACCAGCGATGGGCCGGCACTACACTCACAAGGGTTGTTGGGTAGGCAGCCTAACTCAAACGCGTAGCATAATCCGGGCTAAGGTAGATCTTGATTGCTTCCTCAGCGTCCCCGGTAAATACAAATTGACCCTGTGAAAGAACCCCTACCCTACTGCACAAATTCCTGACCGTATCGAGCGCATGGCTAACCATAAACACAGTCTTCCCCTGCGCCAAGAAATCAATGAAAACTTGATCACACTTGGCTCTAAATCGCTCGTCGCCAACGGCAAGCACCTCGTCAACGAGCAACACATCAGGATTACTATCGACGGCGACGGCGAATCCAAGGCGTGCTGCCATTCCCGAGGAGTAGTATTTAATCGGGGTATCGGCAAACTCACCAAGTTCAGCAAACTCAAGGATGCGGC
>JBIJBZ010000263.1:0-3257 GCA_044344945.1 Bdellovibrionota bacterium
ATGTGCCATAGCTGGCGGTTATTTTTGCGCTCGCAGCTTCTTTATCTCGTCATAAGCTTCGTTGAGTTGCTGGAATGCGCGCACGTGGGAGGCAGCCAGCTCGGGTTGGGTAGGGTGTTTGTCAGGGTGCAATTTAAGGGCTAACTGCCTGTAGCTTCGCTTAATAGCTTCATCGGTATCAGATGGAGAGCAGCCAAGAATTGCATAACATCGAGGAACGGCGGTTTGCTCTTCCGGTCTGAGGGGCCGCTTGGATCGGTTCGCTGCGTCTGCCTGGTCTCTTTGAGCGCGGATAGGACCGGTTCGTTTCCTTGGACTAACCACCTTACCGCGTAGGTTGAGACCGAGGGCCTCTGATATCTCGCGTAAGGCAAGCTCCTCCTCGGCGCTGAGAGGCCCATCACAGAGCGCGAAGTCGTGAAGAGCACGAAGCACCTTCCTGCGGTCTGATACGGATGGCGATGCGGCTGTTATCCAGGTTCGCAGGGGCCTTTGGGCCTGGTTCGGCTGAATCGCGCCTAGCCGCCTCAGCTCTGGTCGGAGCACACCTTCACGTATGCTCGGAGGGAGCTGCAAGAGGAAAGCGAACTCCGCCTTCGTTAGTGGCTTGTCGCAAGCGCCAAGCCACAGAAACGAGCTGAGCAGCGCCTCGTTGCGGAGCTTATTTCGCATCCGAGTGCGGGTCGCGGCGCGACGCTCCCGATCTTGAGCGCGCTGAGTTGGTGTTCTTTTTGTGAAGCCCATGGGTTCGTGTCTTGAGGGGTAGTTCTACCATGCACGCATCGAGAAGGAACAGTTGCAACCCACACGCGTTGAGGTGGTTTTTGATCGTAATCGTGGAGCTGGTTCCCGAAGTTGTGCCTGGTACCTACTCGAAACTTCTTCGTCGGGTTTCCGCGATAGTGGGCGCGCACAAAAGGCGCTGCGCTGGGGCTATGCTTGACTAACCAGCCTCCTTGCCGCACTCTCGGCTCATGCGAATTCGAGTGGCTTCTCATCAGTATTGGCTTCGACCCGTCTCCTCGTTCAGTGAGTTCTCAGACCAGGTATCGGCGGTTGTTCGTACAGCAGCGGATTACCGGTGCACACTGCTTGTTTTGCCCGAGTATTATTCCCTTCAACTCCTTACGATAACTTCTCGCGATCTTCCGATTCGGCAGCGGATACGGGAGGTAGCTGGACGTGCAGACCAGGTAAAGGAGCTTTTTGCCGCTTTGGGCCGTGAGACCGGGATGTATGTTGTGGGCGGCTCGATGCCGGTCATGGAGGGAGAACGGCTCCACAATGAGGCCCTTCTCTCCACTCCGTCAGGCGCTATTTATACGCAGAAGAAGATCCACATGACTCGGTTCGAGTCGGAGGGATGGGGGATGGTAGGGGGAGATTCCTTGGCTATTTTTGAGACCACCTTCGGGAAGCTCGCAATTACTACCTGTTATGATGTTGAGTTTCCTGAGCTGGTGCGTTCGGCGGCTTTTGCGGGGGCTCAGATATTCGCTGTTCCGAGCTGCACAGACGACCAGGCGGGATACTACCGAGTTAGGTTCTGTGGCCAGGCCAGAGCGATTGAGAATCAGGTGTACGTCATTCAAGCCTCGACGGTTGGCAGCCTTCCCAATGTGGTTGATTGCGCCATTAATTATGGCCAGGCCGCTATTATGGCCCCGTGCGACGTCCCTTTCGCCCCTCGTGGAATTGTATGTGAGGGGACTCCCAACGTAGAAACCACGATTGTTGGGGATCTCGATATGACCCTTCTCGCTGAAACGCGAAATGATGGCACCGTGCGAACCTTCAGAGATGCCCAGCAGTCGCGGGCGGTTCAAGTTCACGCCGTCACGGCGGTGCGATAGTCGAAAAAATATCAGCTCAGATTTGCGTAGCTACGCAGAAGGCCGTATGGTGCGTGTCCGTTTTTTGGAGGAGGGATATGGTTACAGCAACTGACGTCGTATCGCAGCCGCCTATGCTGGCTGGCTCCCTGGGAGTGTCTCAGTGTCCAGATTTAGCGAGCGTTGCTCTGGAGATTTCAAGGGCTCTTGGGGCTCCTATCCTCGAGGAGAGAAGCCAACTTTTCAAACCAGGCGGCTCGCTACTTGCCATCTATCGAGAGCAGGGGCCCGCGCACTATGGGCTCCTTCCTGCGCTCTCCGGCGCTGCTTTTCTCGATGTAACAGGGGTCTCTGAGAGTTCCCTTATGCGGCTTACCGTGCCCCTTACTCAGTCCGATCCGCAGGAAGGGGACTTTGGCTATAGCCGGCTAGGCTGTGGTCTTGTTGTCTCAGATCCTGCGATTCGAAGGGATCACTACGGCCAGACGGCGGCATGTCAGATCTGTTTGGATGAGAGAAAATGGGCGCAGGCGCTATTCCTACAATACAAGGACAGCTGCTCCTTGGAACACAAGGCAGCACGACCCGCCGGATGGATCTTCTCTGTTGCTCAAGAAGGATTAGTCTGGAGCGTTGAAAGCTCCAATTACCGAGCCTCTATTGCTCGTCGTTGGTTTGGTGGCTGTAAAGGCTAAACCTTATTTTGCGTCTGCTCGGAGTGCGCGAGGTAACGCTGGGTGGTTTGAAAAAACTCGCCGCGCGATCTTCTCAAAAACGCCATTTTGCGCCGTTTTTCAATAAATATGACGGTAGAGAGGTCGCTCTAAGCCTCGGCGTGCTGCGTGCGTTCACAGGAGAGATGGAGTGCTCGCGTGTAAAAAAAATGAAACTCGGGCCCAAAAAAGTTCCGGAAAGTGTTGCATAGAACAGCCATTTGCCTCATAAGGGGATCAGAAACGAGGCTCCGGCCAGATACAAAAAGTCCGTCAAGGCTTTAAGGAGGAAGAAGAGAGGAATTGGGAGCGAATTTTCATACAAAGCCTCAAGCTGTTTTTGAGGGGAGCTGGTCCGAGACGAGTGCTGCCGTAGCGGCTTCCACAGAGCAAGCAGGTATAACCCTTGCAAGCCGGGACTCCCACGGCACTGAACGGCAAGAAGTGTCGACTCCGGTGACTCATGTTCCCTGCGAGTCTTCTGAAGCACAGCCCCCCACGTACGCAGCCCTTCAACTCTCCAGTCCGAGGACCTCTTCGGGCGATGCGCTTGAAGAGTCAACGCCGACAGAGAAATTTCGAGATATAGCATCTTTTTTAAGGGAAACTGGCCACACCATCGTAAGGCTTAAGGAGCGGATGGTAGCTGAGGCCCTCCATTCAAATTTAAGCAGCGTAAGCGCAGCAGAGGCGGAAGTCGCGGATAGCCTGT
>JBIJBZ010000112.1:0-10947 GCA_044344945.1 Bdellovibrionota bacterium
GCATCGAGAATGCCGTCTTCTGCTCAACACTCATCTCAGCGAACGTTTCAGATTGTCCGCCTGGAATAAAGATTGGGTCCCAACCGAATCCGTGACTACCACGCGGTGTTGGCGCAAGACTACCCTCAATAACGCCAGAGCGAACTTGCGCAGCTCCTCGTTCATCGCAGTAGGCAATTGACGTAATGGCGACTGCTCTTCCCTCGCCGTTGACTAGGCGAGCCAAGAGATCCCACTTCCCGTCCCATGAGGCGATAAGTGGCCCGGGCAGTCCGCCCATAGCGGATACATAGACACCTGTGTCCTCAACCATCACCGGCCGCCCCAAGGCGCGAAACGCCCGCTCTGCTTTGTCGAGAGCGATCTCCTGTGCTACCGCACGATATTCGCCCTTGGCCATTCGAGCTATTTGCGACTTAGTGGGTTGCAGCTCTTCGAGCTCTATCGGCTGTGCAGTTATCGTAGCGCCGAGCAGCCGGGCGAGCTCCCGGGCTTTGCCTTGGTTTGAGGTTATCAAGGCAGCAGAAAGACCAGCGTGTACTGAGGAGGTGGCACTACCCGAGGGTGTTGCAGAGCGTACGGCGGTGGTACCCGGTTCGTGTGGAGTGCGCATGAGTTGCTCCGAAGAAATGAAAAAGCAGCTCGCGGAATGGTATCAAACCGTGTTTCAAATACAAGGCTTGGGACTTAAAACCGGAACATCACTGCACGCCTAATGCCGAATATCAGATTATTATCAATATATTATGCCTATGGGTGTAGCCCCAGGCTGCTAGCCCGCCTTTTTGATGAAACTGCGTCGCGAGAGCGGCGAGAGTGGTGATTGCTCGAGCCCGAAGGGCGAATTCAACAAAGTATTGGTAGGGCAGAATCGTATCGAGATACCTTCCGGTCTGAGATAGTCTTTTGGACCGAGGAAGCGCCATTATCGGCGCTCACAGTAGCAGGCTTCATGACATATGCAGGCTAGGTGAGCTAGCGCTGGAACGTGAATATCACGTCTGCAAGGCATGCTCTTGTGCTCTCGGCCTGAGCTCGCTGCTCGGGCTTGCAACCGGAGAAATCCAAGACAGATGCGCTACCCACTATCTCTCGTAGCACGAAGCTCAGGTGGGCCTTGCTCTCAGGGAGCCATAAGGCGAGGAAACAAAAGGAACGTGGCTATCACCCGTCACAAGCATCAGGAGCACGCTCGTCTCACCGACCCGCCCCGACGCCGATAAACAGCCGACTGTCACGAACCTCAAATCGTTGTATGCGCTCGATCATTCCCTCCTCATGGGCTTCGCCTTCATCGTCTGGAGCACTGAGCGCACCGCTGATCCACTTACTTGCATGCCCCTGCGCCATATCCTCAAGGCGGTGACCGTTAAGCGTGAGTTCCGAGAAGGAGATCGCTGCCTTTCCATCGCTCAACTGAATACCACCGGCAAAGGATCCGTTGAAGTTGCGCGACACTGATTCGCCAAGAAGAAGCCTCGCTGCAGGCCAATCACCGAGCGCCGAGATCGGGAACGAGAATGCGCCGCGGACCCGATCACCATCGAGCGATACCGAGATCTTGTCGCGCCACGGCGTCTGCTGAATCGCAGCGTTCACTTCGTCCGAAGAGAACTCAGTCTCGAACGCACTCTTGGCATCGAGCGCTTGTTGGATTCGCTGAACCTTAGTCCGGGCTGATTCGCTGACCTCAGGCACGACCGGCACCGGTGTAATCGCCGGCGCGTACTCAGATGTGTATTCAAGCACCGCGCTCTTAACTTGATGTACGAGATAGTAGCCGACCCCACCACCGACCACGATGACGATCGTGAGGGCGATAACACACCCGTACGAAAAACACCCGCATCCACGCTGCTGCTGCACACCTGGCGCCATATACACTCCCTTACCTACTTGGCGCCTACCTGATCGACCTCGCGCCGGAAAGCGCAGCTACGCACCTCATAGATATCTCGTGAGCCGAGACTTTCAGCGCAGGCAACGCAGTCTTCAACCGAGGCTGCCAACTCCCCCTTGGAGCGCCACTCCTCACACATCTCACGCTTAGTGACTGAACAGGCAGAGAGTGTCATCACGCAGAGAACTAGAAGTGTCTTTTTCATGCCCACAACCGTATCACACACCCAACGACCTAAAAAGAGCGCTATATTTCAAGCGCATTGAGCAATTCCTCGCGAGTAATCCCCAGGTCCTCACCCTCTGGAGCAGAGGCATAATCCCCTAAGACGCGCGCCTGTCCCTGCTCTTTTCTGCGGAGGTTCCAATGAATTATCTCATCGACTTTACAACCAAAAAGCGAGATGACGTTGACCGTTCCCCGTTGCCCGATTCGGTGGATTCGGTCGACTGACTGCATCCAATGCTCCGCGTTCCAGGTCTTGTCGATGTATACGGCAGTCTGAGCCGCCGTGAGGGTGATTCCCACCCCACCTGCCGCTGGAACGGCTACCAGCATCCGCGGGGAGTCACCCTCTTGAAAGGCGCGCACGGTCCTCTCGCGCTCGGCGGCTGACACCTCTCCACTAAAGGGTGCGGCGCCTAGATCTTTGTACCGCTCGCACAACTCGCGCACGTTTCCAAGGTAGTTTGTCCAGACGACGATCTTCTGCCCCTGCTCACGAACGACTTCATGTACGATCTCGTCAAGCTCTAAAAACTTCGCAGGCTCGCCTTTCCACTCTGGATCGATGAGGCGTGGATTCGAAGAGACCTGAACCGCTCGTAGATACTCCTCAAGGATGTTCGTGATCTCGCGCACAAACTGCTCCCCCGACAGGGAGCGCATACGGAGGATCAGCCCCTCTCGAATCTCATTGTATCGATCGGCCTGTGAGCCTGACAGTTCTATCTCGCGCACCGTAAATGTCTTGGGCGGCAGGTCCACTACAAATTCTTTGCGTCGGCGCAACATAATCTCATGTGCGCGGGCAACGCTCTCCTGAACCTCATCCTCGTGAAACTTCTTGACCGCATACTGACTGTATTCAGTGCCCAGCTCCGCAACCCGCGAGAGCCACTTGTAGAAGCTGCGGCCCAGTCGCTCACCACCATCGAGGATTCGCAGCTGAGCCCACAGATCAGACACATCCTTGGGAGTTGGCGTTCCGCTCAGCAGCACTCTGCGATCACACGCCGGCGCTATCGAATTCAGTGCCTTAAAGGTCTTGGCCGTGGGGTTCTTTACTCGCTGCGACTCATCGAGACAGAGTAGCGTCTTTCGCTCGGCTACAAGCCGCTCTAACTCCGGAGTCACGTATTCAAGCCGCACGGCCTCATAGTTAACAACAAGGAGATCCTGCTCAACGCTGCCGGACGTGAGCATACGGAGCGTCCACGCTTTCGAAGTCTTGTCGCCCGCCAGCACTGTAGCTTTAAGATCTGGGAACCACATCGCTGCCTCTCGAATCCAGTTTCGAGAGAGGGAGTTTGGACACACGACAAGGAGAAGCGAAAAATCGCTCGTTGCTCGGAGCGCTGTGTAGTACGAGAGCACAGACAGGGTTTTCCCCAGCCCCATATCGTCACCCAGGAAGGCATACGGAGTTTCTTGGAGCCACTGCACGGCGACTCTTTGGTGTGGGAACAATCTTCCTGCAGCCTCCAACGACAAGCCACATACGGATTGCTCCGGGAGATCCTCAAGTGAACCGAAGTACGCGCACCGCTCGCGTAGCTTGCCTCGAGCGCGAACATCCCGCTCCAACCGTTCGAATGACTCACTGCGTGGTATGGGTGCCAAATTAGTTACCTCGCAGATGTGGGTCACCTCTCCTACTGCAGCGATCAACTTTGAATCCGGAACCTCGAGGATTACAGTTGCCGGATCGTTACTGTACTTCGCCCCGACCGCCTCACTCATTCGAGTTACGATGAGCTCACGCGTCTCGCTCTCCGGCGGAAGGTTAATAACCAACGCCCCTCGCCCCGACTGCTCCGTGCGCCACAACAACGGGACCGTTACGACATCCGCTGCTACGTCATCGATAGGTCCGCGAAACTCCTCCAGCTCCGCTGCTAACTGCTCCTGTTTTCCTCGAATGAACTCGTGAACCTCCTGCGTCAACCAGACTGGGAATGGAAGCGATCCTCGTCGCGCAAAGAATCGAAGTAGTCCGCGCTCATCGAGGAGAAAGAGCTTTCCCGCCTGCCGTCGAACGCCGGGAAACGCGGCCTTGAATTGCTCTCCGGTGAAAAAACACGGCCGAAATTCATTCGAATCCGGGGCCGTCATCGTGATGAAGGGTGTCAGGAGCGCGGCGCCAAAATCATCCCCCGATTGCACCTCCGGGTGGGAAAGAATCTCTTTGCGCTGCGCAGCCGATCCGGCAAGGGCGGCCCCAGCAGCCGCATCAACGGCAAATACGACCTGCTTGTCCCGGAGTTTCTTAAGAAGCACCGGTATCTGCTCAACTGGTACCACGTACGCTGAATCGAAGCTGGAGAATATCGTGCCCGAAAACCTCTTGAGTACCTTGTGGGCCGCCGAGCCGATGCGTGGAATAAACCGAACGCGTCGCTTATCAGGGTTAAAGCGCACCAACAGCTCCGGCAAGAGAGCGGCGATCACCTCCTCCCGCACCGAGAACGGGTCAGCCCGAAGCTCGGCCAAGGCCAGCTCACGCTCGATGCAGGCCAGGTTCTCCGGTCCCAAGCCGTTCAAAACGAGGTGTTGTGGAAACTCCGACAGGAGCCGCACCTGTGGGAGCTGCTCAAGGGGTACGGACCAGCTCTTGTCGTCCGGATGATACTTAGCCCCGCGCAACCCCTTTACCGCTCGCACCCGTTCAGGAGAGTACTCAAAGTCGAGTCGAAGCCGATCGTGATCTCGCATGAGGGAGAGCGCCGGCCCACCAAAGGACCGCCACGGTGGGATCTTACCCCTCTTCTTACCCGATGAACGCTTCTGAGCCATAGGTCGGTATCCTGCCACAGAACGTCTGACTCAAACATCCCTCCGTGTACTGAGGGGGAGAGTTTTATCGCGACCACTCTCAGCTTCATGGAGTACTACATCTGATAATCGTCTTTTCGGTTGTGATTGTTGCGGCTCGTGTTAGCAGGCCGCCCGTATAGGGACTACGGGCATAGTCATCGCAAGCAGTTTGTACGATAGCTTGCTTGCATGGCTCTCCCGAAATCGTCCCCTTGTAGAATGAGCGACCTTACGAGATTCTAGCTCCATGGCATCGCTCACCATCTCCCAGATATCAAAGCGTTTTGGAAATTCACAGATTTTACACGGACTCACCCTTGATATCCTTTCAGGGGAGTTCTTTTTTCTACTTGGCCCCTCAGGGTGTGGAAAGTCGACATTACTCCGAATAATAGCAGGTCTGGAAAGGGCAGACTCCGGCTCAATCATAATCGATGGACGTAATGTAACTGAGCTCGCGCCTCAACAGCGTGGGATCGGTATGGTTTTTCAGCACTATGCGCTCTGGCCTCACATGACGATTGGCGAGAACATCACCTTCGGCCTTGAGAACCTCCGGCTCTCTGCCTCTGAACGACGTGCTCGGATGCTAGAGAGCCTCTCCCTGGTAAGAATGGATAGCTTTGTTGCAAGGTATCCGCACCAGATATCAGGTGGTCAACAACAACGGGTCGCGCTTGCGCGGGCGCTTGCTATGCAGCCGAGCATAATCTTGCTCGACGAACCGCTCTCAAACCTCGATGCGGCTCTGCGGCAGGAGATCCGTGAAGAGCTGCTTGAATTGCACCAACGACTCAACACGACCATGGTCTACGTCACCCACGATCAGGAAGACGCTCTCGCACTCGGGAGCCGAATTGCACTTCTTAAGGGGGGTCGACTTGAACAGCTCGGCTCACCGGCAGAGATCTACGCGCATCCTCAATCCACCTTTGCGGCACGATTCCTCGGAGACTCCAATCTTCTTGAGGGAACCCTGCGGTCGGTGCAACCTGAGGGAAGTTTCGTAGTACTTGATGCTCATCCCGGTATGGATGTTGCAGCGGGAAGCCTTGCAGAGGGATCGCAAGCCGGAAAAGGTGCGCTGTGTGTTCGCCCTGAGGCGGTCGCCGTTGGTCGTCCCGCTCATCCAACGGCTCCCGTGGTTACACTCCCTGCTCGACTCGTTCACAAGAGCTTTCGAGGAGCGCATTATTACGTGACCCTGGCGCTTAACGCTGGCGCAATTGTTCGCAGCACCATAAGCGCCGATGATCGAGCAGCAGCTCTACCGATTGGCTCGTCAACCTCTGTTTCGTGGCAAGTTGACCATTCCATCTTCTTATCGAGGTGATTGGTGATAGTAACGCTCGATAGAATCACGCGGCAGGTTCACCTATGAGAGTGCCCATCTACCCAGCTCTCCTGCTTTTATTCTTTGCAGTTTTCATGGCTGCCCCCCTGTGGCACGTGCTGAGCCAGGCGTTTCTCCACAATGGAGAGCTTTCGACACATTTCTTTCAGGTCATGTTCCAGACCGCGTACTACCGTGACGCTCTGTGCAATTCACTTAATGTAGCGATGTGTGTAACGATCCTAACAACCCTCATCGCCTATCCCCTGGCACTTGTGTTTTCACGAACGCGACTACCCGCTCACGGTCTCCTTCACTCCCTTCTTCTATTGCCCCTCATCGCACCGCCGTTCGTTGGCGTGCTCGGTGTGCGACAGCTCTTCAGTCGCTTTGGAAGTGTCAATATGCTGCTCATGAATAATGGAGCAATCGAGGCTCCAATCAATTGGCTCGGTGGCGGGAATGTTGTGGGGATTATCGCTCTTCAGGTGATTCACCTCGTGCCGCTTCTGTATCTTAGTGTGAGCGCATCGCTACAGAATGCCCACATCTCACTTGAGGAGGCTGCCCGAATAGTCGGCGCATCGCGATGGCGGATTCTGCGCTCAGTTATCATCCCGCTCTCTCTGCCGGGGTGGTTCGCCGGAGCCACGCTGGTATTTATCGCGAGCTTTACGGATCTGGGGACCCCGCTTGTATTCGAGTACCGACACGTCATCTCGGTACAGATATACAACATGCTTTCCGACCTCCATGAGAATCCGGTGGGCTACTCTTTCGTAGTATTCACCTGCATACTCTCGATCTCGCTATTTCTGCTCTCGAAGGCATCGCTTATGAGCGGCGTCTTTGCTGGCTCTGCGCGCTCACGAGAAGGGCTCCTTGCCCAGCCCATGCGCGGCATCATTGGGGCTCTTATCGTTATGGCGGTGTGTCTGTACATCATACTGGCCGCGGTGCCGCAGCTTGCAGTGCTCACCATCGCACTTTCTGGTCGCTGGTTTATGTCCGTATTACCCGAGGTCTGGACGCTACATCATTTTGCGGAGGTAATATCCCACCCCTTAACCGCGCACAGCCTCCTTGTTAGCTTCGGACTGAGTACCGCAGCCAGTATATTGACTCTCATTGTCGGGCTTCTCACTGCCTACCGCATCAATCGCGCGGGGCGACTCTCACGCGTGGTCTTTGAAGCCATCTCCCTTGTACCCCTGGCAATTCCGGGGATCGTGTTCGCATTCGGCTTCATAGGGGCATTTAGCGGGACCTTCCTCGACAATCGGGTCAATCCCTTTCCACTGTTGATTGCGGCCTACACAGTTCGCCGCCTTCCTGCTATGGTGCGCTCCGCCTCAGCAGGGCTGCAGGAAGCGAATGTTCTACTTGAAGAGGCTGCCTACATGGTCGGCGCTTCGCGTTTCAGAACGACCTGCCGGATCGTGTTTCCCCTGATTGCTCGACACCTGGTAGTCGGCGCGATGCTCACCTTTTCATACTCGATGATTGAGGTGAGTGATAGCCTCCTGCTAGCCCTCGAGGCGAAGTTCTATCCGGTTTCAAAAGCGATCTATGCCTTAATGGGGCGCCCTGATGGTGTTGAGCTCGCCTCGGCGCTCGGGGTCGTCGTCATGGTGATAATGGCGCTCGCTTTTTACCTCTCCGAGCGGATCTCGCGGCGAAGCGCCGTCCGTAGAACGCTGCAATGTATGCCCATTATTTGCGCGGCCATGTACTGCCCGCAGTGTTTGGCAGAGACCGATGAAGTGGTTGTTGTAACGCCGCATTGGGAAGGGATAAAGTCTGAGTTCGCGCGCGGCTTTGGCGAACAGTGGAGAGTTCGCACCGGTCGAGATGTCACCATCCGCTGGCTCGATGTCGGTGGAACCTCGGATATCGTTAAATATATCAAGGGGCAGTTTAAGAGCACACCGGACACCATCGGCATCGATATCATGTTTGGAGGCGGACTCGACTCGTTCCTCGAACTAGAAAGGCAGGGAATCCTACAACCTCCAACTATCTCGAAGGAGGTGTTGAGCGCGATTCCTCAGCAGGTATCGGGGATACCGATCTATTCTCCCCAGCACCTATGGTTTGCAAACGCATTGAGTGCGTTCGGAATCCTCTACAACAACGTTGCTGTGCAAAGACTTAAGCTTCCAGTTCCGAGCCGTTGGAGCGATCTTGCACGGCCAGAATATTTTGATCTCGTCGGCGCCGGAGATCCACGCAAGAGCGGAAGTATGCACGCCATGTATGAGATCCTCCTTCAGGGCTACGGGTGGAGTAACGGCTGGAAGCTAATTCAACGCTTCGCTCGAAACGTGCGTATTTTCTCCAGCGTTGCAAGTCAGGTCGGCAAGGAGGTTGCTACGGGAGAGATGATCTACGGAATCGCCATCGACACGTACGCTGGAGATGCAATCCGTCAGGTCGGTGGGGATCGCCTCAAGTTTATTATTCCCGCGGACTTTGCGGCCATAAATGGTGATGGCATCGCCCTGCTGAAAGGCGCCCCCCACCGAGAAGCGGCCTCTGCCTTTATCGAATTTACCCTCTCTGAGGCTGGCCAACGGCTCTGGTACGCACGCAAGGGTGCACCGGGTGGACCGAAACACTCTGAGTTGGGGAAGCTTCCCGTGCTCCCGAGCCTCTATGGAGCCGTGGAACCAGCTACAATCTACCCGGGCAATCCATTTCTTCTTCCGAATCTCCTCGCATACGACGCTGCGGTCGCTGGCCAGCGTTGGAACCTCGTCAACGATCTCTTCGGAGCCTTTATCGTCGATGTGCACGACCGGCTAGTCCGCACGGATCCCGCCAGTGTAGGTAATGGAATACCCATCTCGGAGGCTAAATCGCAGAGCCTTTGCGAGAACGGTTCGTGGGGATCTGATACCGCGCGCCGCACTCAGGTGCTAAAGGCTTGGGGCGAACAGGCCAGAGCGGGGCTGCCCGTGCAGCTGTCCTCGCTTGAGCGGCTACGGTGGATTCCATCTCTCTTCCTCGGTCTCATGCTCGGAGCAGTCATTGTACGAAGGATCTTTCGAATCGGGCACCACAGATAGTCGCGGGTTCTCGACGGCGCTCCGATCGAGAGACAGTAACCGACCAGGCGAAACTTTTTCCCCTGTATATCCGAATAGTAGTCGTGAAGCGCGCCTCTGAGCTATCTAACGTTGTGGTTTGCGGCAGTGATGAGTTTATGCGCTTTCTGATACAGGAGAGTTATGCCGGAAATTCAGCCACTTCTCGCGCAACAGTCACTACGGTACCTTCCCGGAGTATCCCATCCGGTGCTGGTTAATCCGAGAAGTCCACTCTTACGGGTTGGCTTCGGGCAGGCAACGTTCGACGCTGAAGGAACCGAGCTTCCAGGGCGATTCTTTAGTCGGCGCGCGTCCTGGCCCGGCACAGCAGCTAGTGGGGTCACGATCGGCCGGGGCTATGACCTCGGCAGTCGAACACAGCTCCAGGTTGTTCGCGAACTAACCATGGCTGGCGTTGCTCGCCCTGAAGCACTATTCCTCTCCGCTGGCGCCGGGCTCCGAGGAGAGCATGCGGATCGCTTCATCGCGAATCGATCGGATCGACTCCCAATCCTATCACTTGAGTCACAGCAGCTTCTATTTGAATCCATCACGACACCTGAAACGATCGCCGACATTAAGCGGATATTTTCTAAGCCAGATACGGTGGCGGCCTATGGGTCTGTGCGCTGGGACGCCCTCCCCCAGGCCATACAAGAGCTTGTATTCGACCTCCGATACCGGGGTGACTACACACCGCTTGTTCGTCAGACTCTTCAGCCACTCCTCGCACAACGGGATTGGGACGGAATAAAGACCCTGATGAGCAATCGTGAGTATTGGAGCGCCCGAGGCGTACCGGCGGCTCGGATTCAAGCTCGGGAGAGGATCGTAAGCTCGTTAAACCGTGAATCTATCGCAGGTGCCGACTTGGCAGGTTGAGCCCCCGCAGAGGATCGATAGTGTTAGCCTCCTGACGATACAAGCCTAGGATCTTGTTGCACAACGATGATGCCCGGATCCGGTGAATCCACGAAACCTCACCACCCACCCACTCCTTGTACTCAGTGGCTCTGGTTATTTGAGATTCACCAGCTGGGCTCGATACGGTGCAACTTACAAGTTGCAAAGTTCCACACGGGTCGTACACGAAACGCCACTCGCGAGAGCCCACAAACTCGCGCTCACCGCCCGCTTCGGCGCCGCGGCTCTTCAACAACTCTCGCCGCGATGATAGCGCGACTCCGCCATTAAGAGCACGATCAAAGGTATAACGTTCAAAAGTACCACTGTATTGAACCCCATCTCGACTGAAACCCCATGCTCCTTTTTCGGCGTCTGCCACAAAGTGCCGCCCCGCAACCTCGGAGAGGCCAGAAACTGCACTACGGTCGTAACGATTTCCAATCTGCTTTAATACCGTCACCACACATCACTCCATCAAAACCAATCGTTTTATTCGCTCTCGCCGAATGCCTCCTGAAGCACACGTCTAACCTCTTTGCTCTGCTTAATCTCCCTGATGCGAGAGTTGAAGAGGGACCAGAACAGGGGCTGCGGAAGTCGCTCTCGATCTCGAGCTAAACGCAGGATGGTGCTTTGAAGGCCTTCGATCTCCTTTGCTATCGAGGATTTCTCCGTTGCCGCGC
>JBIJBZ010000105.1:0-11486 GCA_044344945.1 Bdellovibrionota bacterium
ACATGCCCGCCCTCCGAATGGCTGCGTAATTGGAAAAGGCGTTCGGCCGCAGGCGTTTTTAATTTGCGTCCCCAAGGGAGGGCGGGCATGTTGCCCGCCGTTCGTTACGAATGGCAACGGGTGCCTTCGGCCATAGGCAGTATTCGTTTACGTTACGAACGGCGAGCGACACGCTCGCCCTCCCATTGTTGCGCGTAGCGGCTTACGCCGTTGGCCAAAGGCCGTATTCGTTCATGTTACGACCGGCGGGCAACATGCCCGCCCTCCGAATGGCTGCGTAATTGGAAAAGGCGTTCGGCCGCAGGCGTTTTTAATTTGCGTCCCCAAGGGAGGGCGGGCATGTTGCCCGCCGTTCGTTACGAATGGCAACGGGTGCCTTCGGCCGTAGGTAGTATTCGTTTACGTTCCGACCGTCCCGATTACAAGAACAATTTCTCAATCGCTAATCCCACACCACCCTCATCAACACTGCTGGTGATATAGGAGGCTGACCTCTGCACATAATCTGAGGCATTCGCCATCGCTACTCCGAATCGCGCCAACCTCAGAAACTCACAATCAGCTTCAGCATCGCCGAAGGTTGCGACAGAATCAGCCGAACACCCGTTTATCTTCAGAAGCTCCTCGAATGCCGCTGTCCTTGTGGCCTTTGCATCAACGATGTTGGCAAAAACGACATCGGCGTGCACCGCGCCGTAACTGTAGGTCACTGTGATCCCCGGGATCCCAGCTAACTCCCCTCGAAGTTTCTCCTCGCCTGGTCCACGCGTGGTCATAATTACGGACTTAATTACTGCGTTGTCTTGTATCACCTGGTTAAGCGGCATTAATTTCGCCGGCTTCGGGCAATACTGTTGATGGATCACCAGCTCCTCTGTCATCCGCTCGGCAAAGAAATCCGTATCAGTATAGAGCTCTACGTGGTAACCATTATCCGCTGAAAGAGCCAGAAGGTGATTGATCGCTGGTGCGGACATCTCGACTTGATACAGAGTTTCCCCGGTGCGGAGATTTTTAATCAGAGAGCCTGCAAAAAACATCGATGGTCCATCAATGGCGAGGGCCTGAGAGATCTCCTCGGTTGCAAAGCTCGCCCGGCCGGTTGCTAAACCAAGCACAACGCCCTTTGCTTTGAGGGCGGCGATGGCTCGCTTGGTTCTCGGCGCGATGGCGTGGTTTGTACCGACCAGTGTGCCGTCGATATCAAAGAGCGCCGCCACGAGGGTATGTGGTGTCTGCGTAAAGTCAGAGTCCTCGCGTATTCGGAGCTGAGAAGTTGCTGTCGTTACGGGTTCTGTTGCGTTCATATAGCGGCCTTTTACTCAGCAATACAGTGCTTCCTCACGCTAGCGTGAGCAGCCGACTTTGGCAACTTTTGAGCATTTCTGCTTGGTAGCCGTTTGGGCTTCTTGGGCTGTTAATCTCCGTGCTAATCGGTCGAGCATCGTATCAAAGATGAGTGAGTCTCGATCCCGATAGGTCTTGAGTACCTCAAAAGCCTTGTCGAGTTGTTCATGTTCTTCGTACCAGATCGCCACGGAGCGGTAGCGGTCGGCGATAAGCGGCTGCTCTACCTTGTGCTGCTCTGCCTCGTTAAAAGAGGCGAGTGCTTGAGTTGGTTGTCCCATCCGAAGCTGGATATCACCAATAGCGAGAAGATAGAAATACGGGTTCTCCCACTCCGGTTTGCTTGGCTCAGCTAGGCGCTCCTCTATATGGTTCGAGTACATCTCGATAGCCTCTTCATAGCGACCATCTGCAACGAGCTCCTCAGCGTGATCAACGGAGCTTGCACTCGATGAGAGAGAGCACGAAGATGCTGTCAGGAGAATGATACTAGCGCAGAGTGTTTTTCCAAGAATGTTCACGGCGAAAGTTTACCGCGTTCGGCCGTATGGGGCTATTACGAATGTGACGTTTTTCCCTGAATACGCTCCGATAGCGCTGCAAGGTACTCGCGCGTTGACAGGGTTGTCCCATCAGTTTGAGTCCTCCAGCGTTTATGGAACCACACCCACTGGGCTGGAAATTGGCGAATAAGCCCCTCAAGGTGTCTATGGTACTCAGCCAGAAGTTGGGTGTCGTCCAATGAACTTGGAAGCTCCTCGACGAAGACCTGATAGCGGAGAAATCCAGTGCGAACGAGGAAGGCCGAGACGAAGCGAGCGTTTGCCTTGCGTCCGAGAGCCACTAACGAGGAAGGAGTTTTGGTCGGGGTTCCAAAAAAGGGGATCATCACGCTCTCGACCCTGGTATCCTGATCGATTAACGCGGCGATGGTTCGCCGCTCTTTCAAGCACTGCAGGAGCCGTTTGACGCCGCTACGATCCGAGCGCCAAATCGTTTCAATTCCGTACGCTTGACGGAGCGACCGTAGCAGGCGTTGTGCAATCGGATTGCGAGCCTCTTTTCCGATCGTGGTGAGCGGGATTCCTCGGGCAATCATGTAAGCAGCCAAGAGATCCCAGTTCCCCGTATGGGCGGTGAGTGCCACAATTGGGCGTTCCGATTGAAGCCACGTCTCGATCGTATTCCAAGCATCGCACCTGATTCTTGAAGCTTGGGCTTTGAGAATTGGGGCGAGGTTGAGTGATTCAAAGAGTGTACATCCGGCATTCGCAAAGACGCGCGGGGTTACGCGTCGGGCGTTGACTGAGGGTAAAAATGCTGAGAGCTGAAGCTGTGTGATTGTGCGTTCGCGAAGTGGGAGTAGTCCCACCAGGTATCCGATCGACCATCCCATCGCGCTCCGGACGGAGAACGGTAGTTTGCTAATTGCCGACACCGCGAGCAGCGCCATTCGCTGCAGTACAGAGTCACGCGCAGTAGGGGTCGCCGATGATGTAACGGCATCTCGTCGTTCTATAGAGGCATCGACCATTCGGTATCGTCATCCTTTGGAAGTTTTTGTCGGATCTCGTGCAATAGGAGAAAGTCCGCCAGTCGATCGTATACGAGCAGTCCAACGTACTCCCCGGAGCGCGTGACGGAAGCAACATGCACGTTTGACTGCTCAAGTGCAGTTAGCGCATCATCAAGGGACGCATTCTCATCGACACTCGGCAGCGCGCGGGTAATAATCTCTCCAACATACGCATCAGCGTGGGTTGCCGCGTGTTCAAGGATGTCCTCCCGAAATATGACCCCGAGAAGTTCATCGCCGCGCACGATCGGATAGAGCGGCTGCAGAGAGGTAAGGGCGGTCGATAGCGCCTTTGAAACCGTGGTTCCGTGTGTAAATGATTCAAGGCGCTCGCGCGGTATCGTTGCGTCAGCGACCCGAAATCCGTGAGCGATGACTTTGGTTTCGGTGCGGACCTGTTCCTGCATCGCTCCAAAGAAGACGATAAATGCGATCACAAACAGCATCGGCTGTTTGGTGACGAGCGCTGCAATCGCGAGAAGGATGCAGAGAGCCTGACTCACTCGAGCTGCAACGGTCGTCGGCTTTTTGAGACCGAGAAGGGTAAGCGTGGCGCGCAAGACCCTCCCTCCATCCATGGGAAGGGCGGGTAGAAGGTTAAAGACCGCCAGTCCGATATTGGTTAAAAACAACCTTACAGGAAATGAGATCGAGGCTGCTTCCGGCTTCGTAAGATCGGGAAGGGTAATCCACGGGTAGAGCGCCAAGGCGATCACGATATTTACGAGCGGGCCAGCCAACGCGATCGCTAGCTCACCCTTGGCAGAGGGTTGTGACCCGATAGAGGCAACGCCGCCGAAAGGATACAGGGTGATGTCTCGGGTCTGAACACCGAACCGTTTGGCAACCAGAGCATGACCCAATTCGTGCAGCAACACGCAGAGAAAGACCGCTACTACGAAGAGCCCTTCGATCACGGGTGATGGAGTATCGACTCCAAACACCAGCCACAGAAGAAGCAGAAGAAAAGTTACATGGATCCGGATCGGTATCTGAGCAACTGCTCCTACCTCTAAGGACCAACTCGGACGTCGCTGATTCACTCCGCGTACACTCGCTCGAAAAAGGGGGCACTCTGCACACCCACCGAGGTTATCTCACAAATCGGCGAACGGATGAAGAGCGTACCTTTTACGCAATAGTTGAAATAGACTGATTCATCAAAGAGTTAGGGCTACAGCCCTTATGACTACCGACATAACCGGCATCCACTCTAATCCGCTACGGTGCGTTGCCTCGATGAACCCGTCTCGGATTAGGTCATCTTTGGATTTGCCCTCTTTGGTGCTAGGGTATCGGTCTAGTCCGTCTGTCATTTCAGTGGATAAGGATAGAGAATGTCTCAAGTAAAAGTTGGAATTGTAGGGCTCGGCTATGTAGGCCTTCCCCTTGCGCTTGCAATTGGACGAAGCTTCCCACATACCGTGGGCTTTGATGTCAGCACTGAGAAGGTCAATGCTCTATTGGCTGGAACGGATCCTCTCTCAGATGATTTTGAGCAGGAGATCCGAAGCTCCACAGTGACGTTCACAACGGATCCAAGAGCGTTGGCAGAGACCGATGTAGTGATCGTCGCCGTGCCGACTCCTATTGATGTAAATCGGCAGCCTGACCTAACTCCGCTGATTAAGGCGAGTAAGACCGTTGGCAGGAACCTCAAACGGGGAGCCGTGGTGGTTTTTGAATCAACCGTGTATCCGGGTGTTACCGAGGAGGTGTGCGGGCCGATCCTTGAGGAGGAATCAGGGTTCACTCGTGGGCGTGATTTTTTTCTAGGCTACTCGCCGGAGCGAATTAATCCTGGTGATAAGGAGCATACCCTCGAGCGGATTGTAAAAGTCATCGCTGGAGAAAATGATGCGACGACTGATCGCATGGCAGAGGTGTATGGCGCTGTGGTGAAAGCGGGGCTGCACCGAGCGAGCTCAATTCGAGTTGCAGAGGCCGCAAAAGTTATTGAGAATACGCAACGAGATCTCAACATTGCTCTGATGAATGAGCTGTCGATCATCTTTGACCGCATGGGGATCCGGACGAGCGATGTACTGGAGGCAGCGGGTACGAAGTGGAACTTTTTGAAGTTTACCCCTGGTCTCGTGGGTGGGCACTGTATTGGGGTTGACCCGTACTACCTCACGGCGAAGGCGCAGCAGCTTGGATACCATCCGCAGGTGATCCTCGCAGGAAGGCGGATCAATGACGATATGGGACGCTTTATCGCGCAGCGAACCGTGAAACTGATGACTAATTCGGGGATTCCTCTAAAAGGGGCGCGAATCGGTATCCTCGGTGTTACCTTCAAAGAAGATGTCACCGATACCCGAAACAGCAGAGTGCCGGATATCGCCTACGAGTTGCGTGAGTTCGGCGTCGAGCCAATCGTGTACGACCCGATAGCGGATGGTGACGTTGTGCATGAGGAGTATGGTCTAAAGTTGCAGCCACTCTCTGATCTCTCGGGCGTGCAGGGGCTTGTTGTCGCCGTTGCACACAAAGAGTTTCGAGCTATGGGGGCGGACGAATTACTATCGCTACTTTCGCCAGGTGGAGTGTTGATCGATATAAAGTCCATGCTCTCGCCAAAGAGTATCCCTGAGAATATTTCCTATTGGAGTTTGTAACATGTCGGAGAGCTCTCCACAAAAAACCTGGCTCGTAACGGGCGCAGCTGGATTCATCGGTTCGCATCTGGTGGAGCGTTTGTTGACGCTCGGTCAACGCGTCGTTGCCTTGGATAATTTCTCGACCGGTTCTCGTAAAAACATTGATATCGTGCGCGAGGCTGTATCGCCCGAGCATGCTGCGCTTCTCGCATTTTTCGAGCAGGATATTCGAGATCGTGAGGGACTCACGAGTTTGATGCAGCAGCACAAGCCCGATGTGATCCTGCATCAAGCCGCATTGGGCTCTGTTCCACGCTCAATAGCGGAGCCGATCGCGTCACACCAGTCGAACGTCGATGGTTTTATCAACATGTTGGAGGCTGCGCGGGTAAGTGGTGTTAAGCGCTTCGTGTATGCATCGTCGAGTTCGGTCTACGGCGATATCGGTGAGGGGCCTAAGGTCGAAGACTCAATCGGCAACTGTTTGTCGCCGTACGCCGCCACCAAGAGGATTGATGAGATCTACGCGCAGGTGTTTGGTCGAGTCTACGATCTTGAAACGGTGGGGCTGCGCTACTTTAACGTATTCGGACCGCGTCAGGATCCGAATGGTCCGTACGCCGCAGTAATCCCACGGTGGCTTGCTGCCATGGCACGCAAGGAGCAGATAGTGGTGTACGGAGATGGTTCAACATCCCGCGATTTCTGTTACGTGGCCAATGTTGTTCAAGCAAATATCTTAGCTGCAACGGTGGCAGCGCAGAATCTAGTTATCAATCGCGTTGTGAACATCGCGTGCGGAGCCACAACTACGCTCATGCAGCTTCAAGCGATGCTGCGTGAGCAGGTGGCGCGGGTGTTGGCGTGTAATGCGAGCGATATTCCACAGCCCAAGAACGAGCCATTCCGAAAAGGGGACATTCCGCATTCTTTGGCGGATATCTCCCTAGCGAAAGAGGCTTTGGGATATTTCCCGACCCATTCGGTTGAAGAGGGAATTGCCGAGCTTGTACGAGCCGAGTTGTGCTAACGTCCCTGTTGTGAGGCTCTTGAAAGCTTGCAAGCCACCCTCAAATGGTAGGTGGTCAGGGTAGAGAATCCCGCGATCTACCAGTCGAATTCGGTGAGATATCTGAATAGACCCCAGTATTTGATCTTAGGGTCTTCGTGGAATCAAGTGGGTAGAATTGGCGTTTTCGGACGTGAACATTGCTCGTGCACGTAAACCTCGTTTTTAGCTGGATTAGCGGGTTATGCCGTAGCTCTGCCCCGCTACTACCCACTAATTCCGTCGATGAGCCTTCATAATCAAGCATACTACTAGCTATCGATCGCCGGGGCAGAAAGTTGCTCGATCGGGTACGTTCACGTTCACGCGGAAATACGTGATTCATCACTAAAAACAATGGGTTATGCCCCATCAGCAGTCATTTGGCACCCACTCGATCCCACGATGAGCCTGATCTTAAAAGTGCTGAATTATCAGTGGGTTGCTAGGGGTTCACTAGATTCCCTCTTTTGCAGTGGACTCCTACTTTTGTTAACATAGCCCATCAGTCTCGCGTTTTTTGGGGCTGACTTTGGTAACGCAGTTAAAAGATTCCTTAGGAAGCTTTTCATTCCTAGATAGGGGGAATTGTGAGTAGTTCTTTTCATAGTCTTGCGAGCGGTGACCAACAACCCGGTCAGTTGTCGATTGCCTCCCCGTTCTCCAATCCATCAATCGCGTTTGCCGCGTGCTCGGAGCATGATCTGGGCTGGTTTCGGCTTCATCCTCTCGAGGAACAAGCACTTGGCGAAGCCGTATCGCAGAAGCGCCGAGGTGATTTTCTCGTAGGACGAGCCGCTGCTCGTCGAGCTCTCGAGGGTGTTGGTTTCCCGGTAGTGACTCCAGTTTTGCGCGGAGAGAATAGGGAGCCGTTATGGCCAGTCGGAATCGCCGGATCAATCTCTCACAGTTCAGGCGTTGGCATAGCTGCAGCCGCATGGCAGCAAGATGTTCCGGCCATCGGCGTTGATATTCAGGAAGTCGAGGAGCGTTACACTGATGAGCTGATAGCGCGCTTTGCAGATCCCGATGAATTTGATTGGGTGCGCTCTGATCCTGCTCTGCGAACAGAGCGAGCCGTGAAGCTTTTCTCTGCCAAAGAGAGTGTATTCAAGGCGCTGTATCCCATTCGCAAGGTGTGGTTTGCTTTTGATGTGGCTCGATTACTACCGACAGATCATGAGAACTGCTTCAAGGTCTCAGTGCGCCTCCCCGCAGTTTCAAGTGATGTAATTCATCTCGATGTTGGGGTGGTTCACTACGGGAAATACGTGGTTACTGGCGCTGTGCTCTCTCAGCCGCTTCCTGCCTTTAATCGTTAATGGTGGGTGAGTATTTCCTCTTCGTGCACGTGAGCGTAAACGTAGCCGTTCCCGCGCCCGCAGCATTGTAAGGTAAAAGATTTTTTCCGAGTTGGGTCTTTCGGGCAGGTGCACGTTTACGAGCACGTGGGGGAGGATCTAGCCACTATACTGAGCTAATATGCACTGATGTTGTATAGCTCTGCACCGCTCCAGCCGGGCTCTTGAGAGAGATAGTGAACTGAATAATCTCCGGGAGCATCGATGACTGCGGACCGGACCACGAGTCCGTCCATATCTTCTTACGTCCATCATAGAATCGGAAACTAAGACCGGTAAGGTTATTGGTGATCGGAAAACGCAAAACACTTTTACATGCTTTTGCGAGAGGTTTCGTGTTTGGGATCTCCTCGCGCACTAAGACAAGGGCCCCGTCAGGCGAGCCGGATTGATTCGGATCTTTCGCCACTCGGTAGGTGATCTGGACCGTTCCTGCATGCGTGCCACCATCAGGTACGTACTGTCCCGCCTCCTTGGCCAGGAAGGTGATACTAGCGCCATCAAGACCTGACTCTGAAAGGAGTACGGGTTTGATGCCACTTGGGGCAGCAGGATCTGCCGGGTTTGGGGTATCTGCTGGACTGGGGGATTGAGATGCTGCTGGCGCGGAGGCACACTCAGGGAGGAGAGGACGCTTCACCGTAAGCTGTAATTCGCGCACCATGCGAGTAAGGACAGAATTGGCGATGTACATGCCGTCACGTCTATCATCAATCAGTTGCTTCGCAGTGATCACACCCCTCAGGATCTTGTAGTTGAGGGTCAACATCACCGCAAGGATTGCTAAGGCGATAGTAACCTCAAGTAGGGTAAAGCCACCGTTGCCTGTGCGTTTAACTCGTGTTTGCGGGGTTCTGAATAGCATACTTTTAGCTCAGGGAGCTCCCTGTTGAACCGGCATAAGGTACAAGATAGAGATGGCTTCGTCCTGCTCTCTACCCCACGCCACCTTCAGTGATATTCGTTTGAGAGGTGTTGATTCTGTTTGGGGAAGGGGGAGTATCCAGTCTTCAACCTGAATTGTAGCGCTCAAAAGATCGAGTGCCTTTGTCTCCGATGGATCGTCAGAGTTTGGCCCCCCGAGTTGTTGAATGACGGTCGCCACTGGTTGGTTGTCGATATTGCCGAGGTTGAATTCTCTGGTCCTCATTGCCTCTATTGATGACATGATTCGTCTGGCTGCGAGCATCGCCTGTTGAGCCTGAGTATCCCGCATCGTGCGCCGAACAGCTGCACCCTCCAAGCCGATAAGAAGGCTTGCTGCAGCAGCGAGTAGCATAAGCGCTACGATCACTTCAACAAAGGTGAATCCGCGCTCTTGGTGTCTTGAGTTGTCGTATTTCCCGCCCCGCATCACCGCTGTTTCCCTAGCGTCCATTCGAAGTCTTTGTACTCACGGAATGTCTCTGCGAGTCCCGTCCACGGATTTGAAAAGATCGTTACCGGGTATTTGCCGCCGGAACTAAGGTGAATGACGCCGAACTCCGAGAATCCTCGTGGCGAGAACATCAGGAAGGGGTTCTCGCGCGAGTCGCCCCCCTGAGCTTTTCCCCGCGGAGTTACGACATCCACAAAGGCGAGCGTCCCTGGCAGCTTGGTGGGTTGAGCGAGCGATGGAATAGAAGGGGGGGGGATCATCGTGGAGCCGCTCGCTATAGCCGGGCTGAGGAGGGCTGCGAGTTCAAGGGCCAAAGGTGGAAGGTTTACCCCATTTGCATTCGCCGTGATCGTGTCCTCCGGGCGCATAACGCCGACACGGTATTCATTGTTTTGTAAGTCAAACTCAAGCCGATAGAACGCTTGGTCCATCACCGCTTGAGTATTAAGAAGTACAATAGTCTCAGAGAGCTTTCGAATCGCCGTTTGTTCACGCCAAAAATCAAGAACACCCAGCCGTCTTGAGAGGAGGCTCATCGACAGCCCGATAATAAGGATCACGAGGACCAGCTCCACCAGAGTGAATCCACTCTGGCGGGAGCCTGTACTACATGACGTCGATGAGTGGTGCATGAGTTAACAGACGATCAAGGGCCGGTTATAACGATATCAGCGTCAGCTCCGCTACCGCCGTCACGACCATCTGCCCCGAGCGACTTAAGCTCATACGAGCGGCCACCGTCGAGCGCTCGGTATTGAATCTCGCGACCCCATGAATCCTTGGTGTCATCTGCCTCTGCTGCCCGGAGGTCTGAAGGGAGTTGGTTGTTTCGCATCTGATACATGTAGATCGGCTCTTTGATGCTGGCGAGCTTGGCACGAGTCAACTCGGCCTTAGCTTTGTCGCCGGCCTTAAATACGCGACCACCTACGAACGCGAACACAGCGCCGATGAGGAGGAGCACCACCATGATCTCGACAAGTGTTAATCCGCGCTCCAAGGCCCCCTTGTGCCGATTGGGGGAAGGAAGTCGCGTGCGTGGGTCTAGTATCGAAATGATTTGTGATCTCATAGGTACTCTATTTTTCTCTACTCTGAATGCTACCAGCGCTGAGCATAAGCCCTCTCAGCGTAGCTAATATTCTCACAGGTAAAACGGATTTGCGCCACTGGTGTCATGTGGGGCAGTGTCGGGCGGTCACGCTGATTTTTACCCCTATCTGTAGAGAGCCGGCGTCTCAAAATGCAATCAATTTGAGGTGTTGAGTGGTGCTGGAAAATACCAGCGACGTTCAGCATGGGAATTTGCCGGTAGGGGTTAGCCTTATCGATATCATCCCCCCGGCGTTCGGGCGCGAGTAAGATAAGGGTAGGCTACGGGTGGGAAGGTGCATGAGAACGGTTTCTAGGTCCACGATGGTTGTTGCAAGTTGCGGGATAATCGCACTCCTAGTGGGTGTGTATCGGGGGGGCGGCGAGCCCGCTCGTATCATCGTATCGGGTACAATCCAGACCGAGTTGGCCAACGATGCCTGTGCAGCGCTCTCTCCGACCGGAAGTGAGCGTCTGCAGCGTAACCCCGCCGATCTTAATGATGGGAAGCTCGATCCGGTTGAGCTCGCCGCCCTTAATGAGGGGTGTACCCTTACTGCAAACGCCCGCGCTCCCAACGGAATGCCCTTAACGGATGTCCTTCTCGTGCTCCGCCGAGCGGAGGCGCCTGATGGACCTTTCCGGCCGTTTATCGCTGCAAGTCGCAGTGATGCAACGGGAATAGCTACGTGGCGCTTTACCCCTTCACCAAACACCCATTTCATCTATGAGGTTATGAGCCCGAACCCAGTCGGCACAACGGTCTTCTCGAATCGCGTTGAACTACAGCTCTGTACCGGCGCAGATAGCGTTTCCCGTGTTGGGAGGGGTGTCCCAGACGATGTGGGGATGGGGTGTCAGCGCTAGCAGGGTGGTGAGAACAGTTTCAAAGTGAGCATTTTGAGAGTTTTGACGAAACAAGGCGGAGCCAACGAAAAAACCGGAAGCGTATCCTCTGAGATACGTTGAGGATTTTTTCGGCGGCTCCAACGCAGTTGCAGTCAAACTATCGAAATGAGCAACAGCAAGCTTCGTGAAAAATACGGGATAGTAAGGTCGTGCGGGGCCGATTCTACTCGAC